>JAITKW010000008.1 GCA_031278275.1 Candidatus Nomurabacteria bacterium
GATCTTCATAAACTTCTTCCCCCGCGCCCCCTCGAAATACACCTTCCAGGCACTTACATCCAGCATCCGATAATGTAGAATTTTATTCAATTCTGGCCATTCCCGCTCAATGAATTTTCTATCTTGATAAACCGAATTCCCCGCCAAATACACCGTATTCCCAAAATATTTTTTCACCCATGCCACCAACTCGCGCTCTACCACCCGCCGCCCTGCTCCGCTCCGACTCTGCTCTATCAAGCTCTGTCGCACCCGAGCATATTTCTTCCAAAAAGCTCCCTGCATCCGCCGCTCCATCAATTCTGGCGCCACCTTCACCGCCTGGCTATATTTCGCCACCGTCGCCAAATCCCATCCCGTAGCCACCGCTGCCACTTCCAAAATCCTATCCTTCACTGGATCAAGCCCAGTCATCTCCAAATCCACCCACAGCAACACCGCCTTTTTCTTCATGCCCCTATATAAGCACACTCGCCACCAAAAATCAATTCTAAAAACTCTTGGCGCGCATCAGCCCATCAATCGCAGGCCACCCCCTGCCCCAACCCATCCCCCACCGCAATCACCTGCCTGACGGGGCAATGTCAGAAAAACCGTTTTTTATGTTGCCTAATCAGCCCATCTAGTTTACAATGCACTTATGGTCAAAGCAAAAACCAGCTCAAAAAAATCCGTGAGTAAGGTAAAAATCGCAACTATCTCCGCCGCATCGGTCGCCATTTTGGGCGGAGGCGCTGTCTTTTATGGAATCACTCAAAACCAATCTCAAGAAAAGCCGCTAGAGCCGACTTATGCTGTATCTGCGACCGACTATGCAGTCGCCCAAAACAACTTATCCGCCCTTAAAGCCCGCGCCAACGATTATCAACCGCCGACCGACTATGACAGTAAGTCAATGCCAGATTGGAACGATGCCGATAAAAACGGTTGCAAATCCAGAGACGATATTAATCACCAAAGACGAGGAAACGGCAATCAAAAATGTTTTAGACAACAGTTGCGTGGTGGCAGAATGAGGGCTTAACTTGGAAAGTTTTAGATAATGATTGCACGGCAACTGAATAGGATTTACTGAACGCACTGTAAGCAATCGCCAAAATCGCATCCGTGAAATTTTCTAAACGAGTTTTATTCATAAGGTTATTATAACATTGCAGTTTGCTAAGGGTTGAAATTAAATGAAGGTTGTTTGGTGGGTCGCGAGAGGCTCGAACTCCCGACCTCCTCGGTGTAAACGAGGCGCTCTAGCCAACTGAGCTAGCGACCCTTTGAAAGAGTTAAACCTGTTTTATTATATCATACTGTGTTAGAATTACATAGATAATACTAAAGAAAGGATAAAGTTATGGCAAGTGCGGAAATAGAGAAAATCAGACATAGCTTGAGCCATGTGATGGCTTATGCGGTGAAGGAGCTTTATCCGACCACCACATTTGGCATTGGGCCGGCGATTGAGAATGGGTTTTATTATGATATTGATTTTGGTAAAACTACCATTTCAGACGCAGATTTTCCGAAAATTGAAGCCAAAATGCGAGAGATTATTAAGAAAAAATTGCCGGTGGAGCGTGTGGAATGGACTTTGGAAAAAGCGAAAAGTTGGGCGAAAAAACAGCAACAAAAATATAAGCTGGAGCTTTTGAACGACCTTGAGAAAAAGGGCGAAATTAAAGACAAAGTTTCGTTTTATAAAATCGGGGATTTTTATGATTTGTGCAAGGGGCCACACGTGGATAATACGGCGACCCTGAACACGTTCAAGTTGACCAAGGTGGCGGGGGCTTATTGGAAAGGTGACGAGAAGCGTGTCCAGATGACACGGCTTTACGGCGTGGGTTTTGAAACCAAAAAAGAGTTGGACGAATATTTGGAGCGTCAGGAGCAGGCGAAGTTGCGCGACCATCGGAAACTCGGGAAAGAGCTGGATTTGTTTCATTACTCAAAGCTGATTGGTTCGGGTTTGCCACTGTTTTCGCCACGTGGGGCGATTTTGCGTGACAAGTTGAATGAGTTGTCGCAGTCGTATCGTTTGAAAAATGGTTATCAAAAAGTCTGGATACCGCATATTGCCAATCTTGAGACTTACCGAGTTTCGGGGCATTTGGAAAAGTTTCCGGAGCTTTTGCATTTTGTTTCGCAAGAATCGGGTGACGAGCTGGCTTTGAAACCGGTGAATTGCCCGCACCATACGCAGATTTTTGCCTCCATGCCACGTTCATACAAGGATTTGCCGGTGAAATATCTTGATACCACAACGGTGTATCGTGACGAAAAAAAGGGGGAACTGGGCGGGCTTTCGCGGGTGCGGGCGATTACGCAGGACGATTCGCATATTTTTTGCACAGACGCTCAAGTTGAACAGGTTTTTGGGGAGTTGATTGAGGTGGCAAAGGAAATGTATGAGTTGCTGAATATGAAATTGTCTTTGCGGTTGTCGTTTAAGGACGATGGCGATGGGTATATCGGCGATGAAAAACTTTGGGCAAAGGCGCAAAACTCGATTGAGGCGATGGCGCAAAAGTTTAAGATGGATTATAAAATTGGCATTGGCGAGGCGGCGATGTATGGGCCGAAGATGGATTTTATGGCGATTGATGCTTTGGATCGGGAATGGCAAGTGGCGACTGTGCAGTTGGATTACGCTTTGCCGGAACGGTTTGGGCTGGAGTATGTTGCGGCTGATGGTGCGAAGCAGCGACCGGTGATGGTGCACTGTGCGCTTTTGGGGTCAATTGAGCGGTTCATGGGGATTTTTATTGAGCATACGGCGGGGTGGTTTCCTCTGTGGTGTGCGCCGGAGCAGGTGCGAATTTTGACGGTCAATGATAATGTGGCGGATTATGCCCAGCGAGTAGCGGAGGTTTTGGGTGGCGTGGTTTTGAATGAGCCAATCAAGCATAACGAGCTGAGGTTTTCAGTGGATAATTCTTCGGAATCTCTGGGCAAGAAGATTAAAAGAGCGACAGAAATGAGGATACCGATAGTTTTGATTGTTGGTGCGAAAGACGAAGCGGCGGGCGAGGTCAGCGTGCGGTTGCGCAGCGAGGAGCAAAAAGTGAAACTGACGAAACTGGCAGAGTTCGTGGAAAAGGGACGGTTCTTTAAGAAAAATTATGTGTTGTAATAATTTGTTATAAGGGGTGCTAAGTAATAAAATAAGACTGCACTCACAAACGGGGGGGTTGTGCAACAAGACCGAGGGAGGGTTTGGTCTAGAGTGTTTGGTGAGTCACTATATCTTTTATTAATTCTTCTATTTTTTCTGGTAATTC
>JAITKW010000009.1 GCA_031278275.1 Candidatus Nomurabacteria bacterium
GTTTCTCACTCCCCAGATTTCAGACTAGACACCATGTCTATTTTTTTAATAGGTCGGTAGAAAAATATACTAACGACCAAAACTAAACCTATCGTGATAACCGCTGATACGATGACGTGCCACGGCAATAATATCACGCCAATATCATAAGCGTCACCGCTCATCGCACAAATTAGTTCTGTGATATATTTACCGACCGGTATGCCTAAGAAAAAACCAATACTAGACAGCCATAAGTTTTGAGTTAGTAGCAGTTTTATCAGCGCACGGGCTTTGATGCCGATGACTTTGAGTGTGGCAAATTCATGTTGGACTTCCGAAAACGCTAAAATGCCGAGATCATAAATCACAACCACCGACAACAAAATAGCAGCAAAAGTCACGACATAAACCATCAAATTGAACGACTTGGTCAATTCGTCCCAGCCAGTTTCCAGCTCGGCGATGCTTTCGGTTGAAGCGACCAAATCATCGCTGATTTCACCGCCATAATTCGTCACAATAGATGTCGGCGTAAAACTAAAATCAGATTGCTCAAAATATTTTTGAAAAACTATCGCACCTTGCTCGGACGGATGAACATAAATCTGTGACACCACCTCGTCAGTCCAGCCAGCCGATCCGTACGGTCGCCACGAGATTTTATCACCTTTTTTGACAGCCAATTTATCCGCCAATCTGCGAGTAATGGAAAAACCGTCTTTTGGCAAGTCAACAGTTTCACGATTTTTATCCAAAGATTGAATAAGCGAGGAATTATCTTCTAAAACTTCCAATATCGTTGGTGTTTTGGTATCAGCAAATTTTATTTCAATACTTTCTTTCATGACAAGTTCGCCAGTATATTTATCACGCAATTCGTCCGCCCGCTCGTAAGTAATATCTTTTTGCAAAGTAAGTTGTTGATTAAATTGCAATACTTCACCATAAAGTTCAGTTTTTAGCTCGTGCATGGAACTATACATCGTAAAAGCACAGACTAGCAACATGGAACAACCAAAAGCGCCAACGACCGCCATGATACTTCGCACAGGATTACGAAAAATATCGCGCAGGGCATAACGAGCATTAAATCCCAATTTCTTAAACCAGCCCGTTCGTTCAAAAAAGAGTTTTCTGCCAGTTTTGGTAAAAGAAGTCCGAAGAGCCGAGGCCGGTTTTGCCAGCGCGGTTTTATAACTCGCAAGTAAAGTCGTGAGAACACAGGCGGCTATCATCACTACCAAAACCCACACAAAAGACATATTATAAGACACTTGCCAAACCGGCAAAGCATAAAAACTTGACATTGACGGAAAGAACAACGGGGCAATAATAAACGGGCCAAGAACGGCACCAAGCGTTGCCGCCGGCAAAGATATAACTAGTCCATAAGACGCAAAATGTAAAACTACTTTGGCGTTAGAAAAACCGAGCGCTTTGAGCGTGCCAATCCATTGCCGTTCCTTATCAACCATGCGTTTCATCGTGGTTAAAATTGTCAACATCGCCACCGCCACGAAAATCACCGGAAATATATTACCCATAGCCCGATGTTGGGCAATTTCATCGGTAAAAACGCTGTGACTCGGGTGATTATCAAGAGCGAGAAACGCACCAATTCCATCACTCACCTTTTCATCAATTTCTTTCTCTATTTTCGCATCGTCAATTTCACGATTGGTGTATCGCACCAAAAGTTCGTTGTATTGAAACGCACTCGGATTTGGGAAAAATTGACTCGGGATAAAACCATAACCATGGCGATAATAATCGGGAGTTATGCTGGAACTTTCATAATTATATATGTACTCACTCGCCAAAACTAATCCTTTTATCTCTTTTGAAAAAACCGCCTCGCCGTATTTGACAGTCAATGTGTCACCAACTTTTAGACCACGACTGCTCGCAAATCTTGCCGAAAGCCAGACACCGTCAACCTCGCCACCGTACGCTTCTCCCTCAACTAAATAGGGTTTGTTGATTTCGCCATTTTCTGTAAAAAATAAATTGATTTTTGGCTCATCTTCCATTTCGCCAATCGTAGCGAGCTTCAAGCGGCGTTCGGTTTTTGCGATATTTGCTAAACTAGCAATCTCGTCCTTAGTTTTCTCGCTCAAGTTCTCTCCATAAATATAAGCGTCCGCTTGATTAGTTTGCTCATAAAAACTATCAATAGATTTTTTCAAACCACCCGCCTCGCCACTAACGCCCGTAAAAACAAACATGGCGATAAAGACCATCAAAAATATTGAGACAAATTGCGCCTTATTTATAGTAAAGTCACGAAGCATCAATTTCTTCAACATATTACCACCTGACTTCACATATTTTTCGTGGATTTTTATTATGTTTTACGCTTTCAATTTCACCATTTTTCAAACGGATTATTCTATCAGCAATTTCGGCAATAAGTGAATTGTGCGTGACAATAATCACTGTGTTTTTATCCTCACGGCAAGTGTTCGCCAAAATTTCCAAAATGTGCGTTCCAGTTTTGCTATCCAAAGCACCAGTCGGCTCATCACAAAGCAGAAGCTTCGGTTTCTTAGCAAGAGCGCGGGCGATACTAACACGTTGCTGTTCGCCACCCGAAAGTTCTGACGGAAACTTATCTAAATGTTGACCCAGCCCAACGCTTTTTATCACTTTATGAAAATCGGCGTGATTCTTCGTAACATCAGCAACGAGCGCAACATTTTCATAAGTCGTGAGTGTCGGCAGCAGATTATAAAATTGAAAAATAAAGCCAACACTAGAGGCACGGTAATTTGTCAGCTGATTTTCGTTATAGTCAGCGATATTTTCATCATCAACTTGGATAGTACCGCTCGTGGCACCGTCAATGCCGCCGAGCAGATTAAGCAATGTGCTTTTGCCAGCCCCGCTCGGGCCAAGGATAACGACAAGCTCGCCGTTGTTTATTTTCACGTTGATATTTTTGAGCGCATAAAACTCTTTTTCGCCATTCTTGTAAGTTTTACTCGTATTTAGTAGCTCAATATAAGCCATAATCCCCCTAAATATTAAATGACCATCAGTTATTGCCAGAGGGCAATAATTAAGCGTTGGAATCGCAAGAGCCGATAGCGGTGAATTCGGATAACCACGGTTTTTATTATAGCACACATTTTGTGAAAATAAATAACAGGTTTAGGCGTAAAACAAATTTGCTTTTAGAGATTTATCTTAACCAGATGATTGCCAACGATTTATGAAATCGGCACAATGCCAAAATTGCACGGACACAAAAACTTGCAGAAGTGGCTTGTTGAGAAAAATTAAGGCAAATGCTTCATTAGTTCCATAGCAAAATGGACGGTTCCTTTTCGCTTGTATCCTGACCAATCGGAAAAATCAACGCCAGCATCTTTTGCAATCTCTCGCAATTTTTCTTGCATATTGCCGTCATATAAATCATTATTGATATAAATGCGTGTCATACGCCCGCCAATAGTGATGATTTTATAGTTTTTATATTCTTTGATTTTTTCACTCGTGCTTAACCTGTGTTTTCGGCTATATTTTCTTTCTTTGAAAAAATCAAAACCAAACTTTTCTAATATTATTCGGACATCTACGATAAAGTCGTCTGCATTTTTTTCTTTGTTAAGAGATACGTTTGATGGTTTAGTGGGATTTTGACTATTTGTTAAAATTATGCCCAAACTATGCGCTAACTCAACAAGCGAATACTCTAAATAACTTATATCAACTCCTTTTGGCACCGATATGATAATATATTTATCAAAATCTTTGTCGGAATGGTTCCTGAACCCTTTATCGGTCTTTCCAATATAAACGAGTTTAGCGTCTTTGATGAGAAAGTAAATGGAGTTACTGTCGCCTTTAACAATGTTTATGTCTTTTGAGTTGATTATATTTATAAATGAAGTTTCATCACGGAACTCGATCCTTGTTTTGTCGTCATCAATGCGTGCGTTGAAGTTTAGTGTTGTTGCCATGCAAATATCATATCACACTTCCCTGAAAAATGAGTAGCGAGCCTTTTTTATATTTTGGTTTAATCTCTATAGTGGTGCCACTTTTCCAAATGACTCGGGCTTATTTTACAACGAAATGAGAGAAAACCAAAACTTGTTTTGCGTTTTCCGAATGAGGCAGTAAAATCTCTTGCAGATTTTAGCACAAAATGCTCCAATACGCTTTTTCTGTTTTTGCTGTGTCAAAACACCACGCAACACACCCCAAAAACAAATTATGTGTGAAAAAAGTATTGACACGCAAATAATACTTTGTTATACTATATACTATGTTACATTAAATAATAAAAAGGAGGAATTGATTGGACAATTTAACAGAAATGTTAAAAGGGCTGCTCGAAGGGGTGGTGCTCAACATCGTCAATCGTGGCGAAACTTATGGCTATAAAATTACACGCCGGTTGCAAGACATGGGGTTTAGTGACGTGGTTGATGGCACGACCTATACGATTTTGACGCGACTTGAAAAACGAGGCTTTCTCGACACGCAGCGCAGACTTTCAGAAAACGGATTGATGCGCAAATATTACACGCTAAACCAGAGCGGTAAAAAAGAATTAACGGCATTTTGGACACGTTGGGAGTATATTTCAAAATTATTAAATAATGCTAAAAAGGAGCAAAAAAATGGGTAAAATCATGGAAAAAATCATTGGCGTGCGGGCCGACAAAAAGGAATACCGCGAACAAATGGCGCGAGCAAAACGCCTACCGCACACATATCGCGAGATGTTTGATAATATTAAAAAATACATCTGGTCAGTTGGCCCACTAGACGGCGGCTTAGACATTCTCTATGGCGTGATTGAGTTGTTTGAACAAAGCGCGGCGGACGGCCAAAAAGTGCGTGAAGTCACCGGCGAAGAT
>JAITKW010000012.1 GCA_031278275.1 Candidatus Nomurabacteria bacterium
AGTTCACACCTCACTTGCACCGTGGAAGCTTTTGAAGACGGCAACTTGTTTTTCACCATCCCGAATGATGACGGTTGGGTGGTGAAAGTTGACGGGAAAAAAGTCAAAACAAAAACCGCGCTTGATTTGTTCATGACGGTTCCGCTGACCGCCGGAACGCATAATATTGAATTGAAGTATACGCCAAAAGGCTTGATGGTGGGGATATTTATCACGACCATAGCATTGCTTATTTGCCTGATTTTCGTTGGGAGAAAGTTTTGGCAATCGGTTATGCGTTTATATGTTTCATCGCAACTCTGACTGCTTACCTTGTCGCTCAAAATCCCGCCCCTGCAGACTATATAGCGAAAAAGGAACATTAAAAGATTTACTTTTACGCCATTTCGTCATAGAATAGTAATGGTGGGTAATGATATGAATGATAAAGTTTGGGATAAACATAAAGACGCAGAAATGGCGGATATTGCGGAGCGACAGCGTAAAGCAGCGATGGAAATCGCCAGAAAAAAAGTCCTCGCCAATTATTCAACTGCAAACGCTCCTGAATACTTTGTTGACAAAGAGGCCGAAACCGTAAAAAACGAAGTGCGCGAAGCAGTCAACACCGCCGAGAAATCGGGAACTACTACAGAAATCAAAGCTACAGCGGAGGACATCAAAAAATACCATACCGCATGGCAAGAATATTACCAAAAGTATTACACTCATCATTACAAAAAAGCCATGGAAGACATTGAAAAACAACACCAAGCCGAAGTTGCCACATTAAAGCCCGAAGAAGACGAAATTGATCGCAAAAAGCGTTTACTCGGCGAACTCAGGCATAATATCCGACACAAATCCAACGATCTCAGTCGCAAATTACGCCGTAGCCGCCACCTCGTTCCTCTATCGGTGGGCTTAATCGTCATGCTTGGTTTTATATTTTTGCAATATAACCGCAACATCATTGGCGTTATCCAAGCTTATGCGACCCCAGCCACAGCTGCCGATGGCATTACGGCGCTTGACCCAGCCATCGCCGCTACCGTTGGTCCGGATTCAAAACTGATTATTCCCAAAATCAACGTGGAAGTGCCAATTATCTTCAATGTTGAAAACGACAGCGCAGCCCAAGCCGCCGCCATGAGAAACGGCGTTGCCCATTTTCCGGTGCCGGGCGCTGATGCCATGCCGGGTCAAATTGGCAATTTTTCAGTTTCGGGACATTCCAGCAATGACGTGTTCTCCAACGGGCAATACAAGTTCATTTTTTCAAGACTTGAAAAGCTGGAAGAGGGCGACACGGTTTATGTGAACTATAATTCTGTGCGCCATACTTATAAAATCGTCCGCAAAGAAGTTGTCGCGCCAACCGATGTCGCAAAGTTGGTTTATCCTACCGACAAGCCGATGTTGACTTTGATTACCTGTACGCCCGTTGGCACCGCCAAAAACCGCTTGTTGGTGACTGGCGAACAAATCCTGCCCAATCCAAAGAACGCCACCCCAGCCAACAGCACTTCCGCCGACCCCCAAGATAGCGCACCGGAAGAAATGCCAGCCAACGACCCGACATTCTTTGAAAACGTTTGGAACTTCCTATTTGGTAATTAAGTTTAATTGTTTTAATACTAACTTGCCGTCCGCTTCGTCATCGATAAAATAAAAATATTTATGGTCGGACGTAATCACCGCTGGCGTTCCCGCTTTGGCTGTCAAAAGCTCTTGCTTGTTGTCTCCGTCAAAATCATAAACCACGAGTTGCCCCGTGTTTGTGCCAAACAAATAATTATTCAACCAAAAAATCGGCTTTGTTTCGCCATCACCCAAATTAAACATCTTGATATTTTCAGTTTCAATGTCATAACTCAAAAAATCGTTTTGACTCTGCAAAGTGAAAAAACGGTGTTTGGCTGACAAGTCCGCCACATCATAGCTAACCGCAATAGTTTTCAATAAGCTCAGCCCGCTCAACCCGTTGTCATCTGACTGAAATTGCCCCTGAAAAACATACAATGCGTCTTTATCAAAAACCGCCAAATAATCATCGCTACGATAGCTGCTGATGGCAATTTTTGATGAACTATGCACCTCACGCAATCTTGTCGGGCGCGTATCGCGGCTCCTATAAGTCCAAAGGGTAGTAATCTCCTTATCTTCCAAATCACGAGTAATCGTAATATATGCCAATTTATCACCATAACTAACATACCTTACAACATTACTATCTATCTGCACGTTCACAGAGTTAGATACATCTAATTTATTCAGCACATCACTTTTTGCCGCAAAGATAATTTCACCGTTCTCCGCACCAAAAAACACGTCATCAAAAATCTCCTGAAAATAATCGGTCAAATTAACACTTTTTTCAATGCGCTCCAAGTCCAAAAGCAACCATTCAAACTGACCGCCAAAATAATGTTTGATCAAAACTTTAGAACTGTCTTCGCTCCATTTGGCAATTTCCAGCCTCGCTTCTCCATCAAAAGGCGTTAAAATATTCACAAAAGAAGCTTGCTTGGTCTTGGCGGTGCTACCAGTAATATCGGAAATACTGATTGCGCCCCGCTCCGTATTGGAAACAGCGATAAATCGTTTGGCGTTCGGCGAAAAGGCATAATTGTCTGAACTGTCAACTTTCAAGCTTTCGGTAACCTTATTTTGCAACGGAAAAAGTTGTATATAGTCCAACCACAAAACGCCACCTGAATTTACCGTAATCTGTTTTTTCCAACTCGTATAACCAGATTTATGCACCATAACCGTGTGCACCCCGGGTAATAGATTTGACTTGGCAGTTGTCTTGAGCTGATTGCCATCATCATCAATCGTCACGGTCGCATTTGAGGGATTTGAGCCGATACGCACCAAACCCGTTTGCGTCAAATCCAAATCTTTCGTGATGGTATAACCGAGCGTCAACATCAGCGTAATCGCCAAAATCGCCACCACCGAAATTGCCATAAAAATATTGGTCAAAATGACCTTGATTTTGTCGCGTCTATTTCTATCTTCCTGAAACATCTCAAAAACCATTGTATATTAAAACCTAGTTAATATACAATAAGGTATGATGAAAAATAAAAAATCACTCGGGCAACACTGGCTAAGAGAGCGCGAGATTCTGCTTGATATTGTTCGTTATGCCGTAGATGAAAAAAATGTTGTAAAAAACACAACAATTTTAGAGATTGGGTCTGGGCTTGGCACTTTGACCAGCGCAATTTTCAAGTTTTTTGATAAAGTGGTGGCAGTGGAGTATGACCCAGAATTATCCAACAAGCTGTCTGGGCAGTTCCCTGGCAAAAATCTCACCTCCGTCAACGCCGATTTTTTGCAATTTAATTTATCCACGCTTCCCAAGAATTATTTTGTAATCGCTAATGTACCATATTATATCACCAGCCCCATCGTCCAAAAACTTTTGACCGCAAAGAACCGACCCAAAAAAATCGTGCTATTAGTGCAAAAAGAAGTCGCAGAGAGGCTGGCAATGAGCGGGGGCAAAAGTAGCATTTTGGGGTTGTCCGCCAATATTTACGCTAAAACTCGCCTTGGCATGATAGTGCCAAAAGAATTATTTGTCCCACCCCCAAAAGTTGACTCACAAGTAGTAATTCTTGACGTTTATGAAAAAAGTCAACTGGGCAACCTTTCTGAGGTAGATTTTTTCAAAATCGTTAAACTGGGTTTTTCGTCACCGCGCAAAAAATTAGTCAATAACTTGACCAGAGTTGGCAAGTTTAACAGAGAAGAATTGCTGGAGCACCTGCGCTTGTTATCCGTCAACCCCAACGCCAGACCGGAAAATCTCTCCGTATCAGAATGGAAGAATCTAGTGCTTGCAATCGTAAATAAAAAGTAGTATTATTTTATTAAAGAAAATCTCATCAAGGAGTAACAATGGATCCTAATAATAACAAAGATAAACTATTCGGCGCAAATAACGATAAAAAAGTCAGTGATTTTGCGAGCAATCACCCCGTACACGAGCAAAATAGCCCGGAGCATTTTCAAAAAAATGCTCTTAACGGCAAGGAAGATCCTGGGGCCCATAAAGACAAGCTGTCTTTCACCAACCCTTTTGCCAAAAATAACCGCAAAGACAGCGAAAAAAACGTTGTAGATTTGATTAGCGGGTCGTCACCAGAAAAAACGTCAAAACAAAAGCTTATCACTATTGTACTTTGTATTATTGGCGTGTTAGTTGTCGCCGGTATTATTGCCGCGCTGTTCATCATCAGTAACAAAAAGTCCGATTCTTCAGTTGAACCGGAAAAACCATTGTTTGGTAGTGAAAATAACGATTGGAATACTACCGATAATCCGGAGGGTTTGACTTGTATAATTGATACCGCCGAAGATAAAACTTTTGCCTTTACTGGATTTGATACGCTCAGCATTAAGCGCAACGTGGTTTTCAGTAAAGCTGGCACCGCACTCACCGCCAAATCAGATTATATGTACTCGTTTAACGATGAAGCCGTAATTGACCCATTCTTCAGTAATTTCAAGCAACTTTATGAGGGTAAATACCCAGTCAAAGACGATTATTACTTTAGTTCCAGCCTCACAAAATCCAAAACTGGGTTCCTGCTGTCAATTGACGGCGTGATTGTCAATATCCGCTATGATGAATATCTGGCAATTTTCGGTTTAGTCGTTAATTATACTGACGATGAACAAGTCAGTTATTATTGGAATGACGCTGACCAGTTGAAAAGTCACTGGGAATCTGAGGGTTACACCTGCACGCTTGCCGACGCTAACTAATCACGTGGCACGCTCTTC
>JAITKW010000070.1 GCA_031278275.1 Candidatus Nomurabacteria bacterium
GCGAACGTTTATCGCGCTCCGCTCATTTCTCCTGAGCGCCAAGAAAATGATGCCGAGCATTCCTTAGCGCTGTCTGCTTCTGTTGTTTATCTCGCTCACGAATATTACCCAGAAATGGACAGAGCTGTTTTGGCAGATTATTCTTTTATCCACGATTTCGTTGAAACCAAAGTCGGCGACACGCCAAGTTTGCGCTTGACCAAAAAAGATTATCAAGAAAAAGCCCAAAAAGAACACTTGGCAATGCAAGAAATCTTGGATTCTGGTGAGCTACCGGATTATTTTGCTGAAAAATTGGTTGAATACGAAGAGGAAAGCACTCGCGAATCGCGCTTTGTGCGAGCGGTTGATAAACTCTTGCCTTCCACCTTAGATGTCTTAATGGCAAAAGATGGACATGGTCCTCAGATTATTAACCGCCTGAAAGAAGCCTTTCAAATCAAAAATCACAAAGAGTTTGTGAAAGCCCATGAAGATTACCTCAAGAACTTTCGTGATCACTTCGGCGAGGAGTTTCCTGAGCTGGTTGAATGTTTGCGCAAGCAACAAAACATCTTGAACTCTGTGATTGAATATGATGAAAAAGGCGTTCATCAAATCACTTTTGAAGATTTGGGCATAAACTTTTCCTAAAACGTGGTAGACTACTTAACAGAAAGGTATGAATATGAAAGTTGAAAAAGCCATTATTTCTACAGCAGGCTACGGCACAAGGCGACTACCCATCACTAAGACAATTGACAAAAACATGCTCCCGATTGGCAATCGCCCCGTGATTGATTACGTGGTTGAAGAATGTGTACTCGCCGGCATTAAGGATATTTATTTGGTGGTAAACGATGCCAAAAACGGTCAAATCAAGGCGTATTACGGTGAAAATATTTTGCTGGAAGAGTTTCTGCAAGCACGTGGCGCCAAAGAGAAATTAGCGAAACTACGCACCGCGCCAAAAAACGTGCGCTTGCATTACGTTGAGCAAAACGTCAACGACCGCTACGGCACCAGCGTACCGGTAACGTTAGTCGTGGAACAATTCAAGCTGAACGAACATGTCGTGCTTTGCAACGGCGATGACCCGTTTTGGGGTGCCAAAGACGGCTCTGATGTCAAAACTTTGATTGAAGGCATAAAATCCGAAGACGAATCGGCGATTATGGGGTACGAAGTGCTAAAAACCGAAGTGCCAAAATACGGCATGCTGGAAAAAAACGCCGCTGACATGTTGACGGGCGTGATTGAAAAACCAAGCTTGGACAAAGTCACCTCCACTTTGGTGAACTTGAACCGCCTAATCATGTCGCCCGCGCTCTTTGAGGTTATCGTGGAATACACCAACAGTCATCATTTCAATCCAAAAGACCAAGAATACATGTTGACTGATGGTTACTCGGAATACTTAAAACGCGGCGGCAAAATGCGTGTGGTGCCGTCAACTGGTAAATGGTTGGATTGTGGCAGTCTTGAGGGCTGGCTGAATGCCAACAACGTGGTTTACGCATCGTCTAGCACTAAATAACCATAATCCACAGTAGTTACTTGTGGAAAACTTCGCGATTTCTTCAATATGCCCCCCCCCCATTGCAAATGATTTCAAAAAGGCTTATACTTTAGGTAAAGGAGGTCTATATGAGTGATGACTTAGACAATTTTATTGATGAGATTTTGAAAGAAAAGGGTATGGACAAGGCGATAGACGATGTTTATGATGAGCTTCATGCAGATTTGAAAGCCCGCTTGTTAGACCAAATTGATCGCGCAGTGGTGACCGCCATGCCCGAAGACAAAATTGACGAATTAAATGATTTATTGGACAAGAACCCCAATACTACTGACGAAGAAATCCAAAAAATCGTTCAAAGTTCTGGCGTGGACGCTGTGCAAATCACCGCGAAAACTTTGCTTCGTTTCCGCGATTTATACCTTGGTAATGCAATAGTAACTGGGAATTAGCATGGAAAGAAGACTTGGTCAAACAGCCGCTGAATCTGCTTCGGAAGAAGAACGTCAAGCATTTATTGATAGATATGGCTTTGACCCCGAGAACTTACAGGTGGCAATGGTTGACCAGTCCCATGATGCACGCGAGTTTGCGAGAGATTACGCCGACCACAAGTTGAATCAGGAATTGGGTAATGCCAAAGGCTTCAAAGGATTTTTTGAAAGAGTCTGGAAAGGTGGCTATGCTAAAGAATATTACCGCCAGAAATATGCCCGCCAAGCTTTGGAAGATATTAAAAGCAGCCAAAATATTTATGCTAAAGAGGGCAACGAAGACGAAGCGACACAAGCACGTCTTGACACCATCAGGCGTTTTCAAAGTGAATATGAAGAAATGATACATCAAGATAACGGGGAGCAAAAACGTGATGTCACCCACGAAGATTCCCCAAAAATTGCGGAATTAAAAGCTGCCATTGAAGTCTTCGCCAGAAGTGATGGCGGGCAAACCGCCCGCAACAACCTTGAAGAAGCCCGCAAGCGTATCGTCAGAGAGTTTGCCACTGATGGCAACGAGGGTTCAGCCGATTTAGTCATGATTGATAATCTCACCGACATCGCCGAACAAGCGCGCTTGGCGGTGGATCATGGTTTTGCAATTGAAAATGTCATGAATGGCATGCAAATCATCAACGGTGAAAGCCGTTCAGGCGTGCGTGGCGAAGCAGGATTAAGCAAAGTTGACAAAGTAATTGAAAAACTACAAGCTAAGTCGCGCGGTCTGGTCAACCCAGCAACTATTGCCATTGGCATATCTATAGCGGCTGCTGGCTTGAAAATTGCGGAACAAGGCGGAATTGGTAGACTAGCATCAATTGTCGCGCCAGGTGTCGCAGGGGCGATGTTCGCCGGTAATAACGAACGTATCAAACTCAAAGAAGAGCGTGCCCAGCACATGCGCGAAAAGGCACAAGGCAAGAAAATGCCAGAAAACGACAAGGCTCGTGCGGAATTAGACGCTACGATTTATGATATGCGTGGCGCGGGCGAAATGACAACAGAGTTGAATAATATATTGGAGTTTTTGAATAATTTACCACAAGATCGTGCACTCACCCCAGAAGAGGACAATCAATGTATCGCTGCGCGTAGTTCACTGATAGCAATTGACGCGCGAATTCGCCTGTCTGACAGAGAGGGCGTTGAACTCGTGTCGTATTCAGATGTGATGAAAGTTGATGCCGAGCGTTTCGCGTTGGACGAGGCTCGCGCCAAAACCCGTAAAGCACTGATGGACTATACTCGCAACTCAAATCCCAATACTCACGATGCCAGAGGCGGAGATGAAGCCATGAGAGCGGCATTCCTCATGGATACGCAACAAGTTGAAGAAATTATCAAACAAGGAGAAATTAGCAACAAAGACAAGTTATACAAAAAATTGCGCAATCGCCGTGTGGCAAAAGCGGCGTTGGTGGCCGGCGCTACTGGATTTGTAATAGGCGTGGGGACACAGGAAGCTATGGCGTTCTTCAGTAGTAACGTGCTCGGTGG
>JAITKW010000038.1 GCA_031278275.1 Candidatus Nomurabacteria bacterium
ATTATTGGAGTGATGTTTTAAGAAAATAAACATCGTGAGTCCGGCACACCCGATTTTCAATAAAGTCACAACGAAAAAAATAAACGGGAATAAACTTGGGTCAAATAGCAAATACAGCAAATTAAACGGGCTCAACAAATAATAACCAGCAAAACCCAAAGCATTACCACCAATAATATTATTGAAGTTGTACAAAAAATCATCGTTGCCAAAAATAATATTTTTCAAATAAGTAAAAAACGGGATATATTGTCCTTCAGCGTCATTGGCTAAAACTGACATTTTACCAAATGGCCAAATACCGCCGTGCTGCAATTGGCAAACTATGAAAAATAATACAATAGGCAGTAAAAACGCTAACACATATGGCAAAAATAAACGTAGTTTTCTTCGTTTCATCATACGTTATTGTACCACAGCTGCATTCTGCGTAAAACTATGAGGACATTCCAGCCAAAATGTTCAGCATGACTTCAAACATGCGTTTATTTTTTCGCACAATCAAATCGCATATCAAACCAATCGCCACCAAAATCAATGAAACTGCCAAAAACACTATTCCAACGACTAAGGTCGGAAGTTTCAGAACTAGCCCCGTATTCAGATATTCAACTACTGGTATGATTGTGCCAACAAGTCCGACTACAAAAGCGGGTAGCGCCCAAAAACCAAAAAACAACATTGGCTTATATTCTCTAACCATGTTAAATATCAAGAGTAAGATTTTTGACCCATCTGGAACTGTACGTAACTTTGAGCTGCTGTCTTTTGACCTCTTTTTATATCGCACTGGTAATTCACAAATCCGAAACTTGTGATTCAAGGCAAATATTACCATCTCTGTTTCTAATTCAAATCCGTTGGATAATATTGATAAACTTTTGGCAAAACGACGGCTAAAGCCCCTGTATCCCGTCATAACATCATGAATATTTGCGGAAAATATTTTATTCACAATTTTTATTACTAATCTATGACCAACAACATGCCCAAAACGATCGTTTTGCTTAACGTAGTCTAAACTTAGTCTGTCGCCAAGCACCATGTCAGCATCTCCATCAATTATCATCTTAATCATTTCGCGCGCTTTGTTCGCTGGATAAGAATTGTCGCCATCAACTAACAAATAAACGTCCGCATCAATTTCACGAAACATTGTACGCACCACATTTGCTTTGCCTTGCGTCTTTTCACATCGCACAATGGCCTTGTGTTTCTTTGCGACCAACTTAGTGTCGTCAGTTGAGTTATTGTCATAAATAAATATCTTAGCCTCAGGAAGATTATTGCGGAAATCATCAATCACCTTACCAATTGTAACGGCCTCATTGTAGCACGGTATAATTATCGCAATTCTATTATTTTTGACCATGCGTATAATTGTATCTAATTATGATATAATTTTCAAAGCTATGATTGTTTGGTCATTTTTCGTGCCACTATTATTGACAGTCCCATTGGTCGCTGTGTTTGTGTTGTTTTCAAAAAACAAATTGAGTTTTGCATCAGCTCTACCATTAGTATTTATGAGTATCGTCTTAATTATTTACTTGTCCACTATCATTACCCATAACACCCTTATTGGTTTTTGGATAATCATAATTTTAGCTTTAATTTCAATTTTTGTGCTCATTTACAAAAAACCATCTTTATCATTTTACAAAAAGTTTTTTAATTTTGGATTTTGGATTTTTCTTGTTCTTTATGTAATTCTGTTCATTATAAATTACAACCGCCAACTAGTCGGGTGGGACGATTTTATGCATTGGGCACCGTTTGTAAAAGATATTTTGAATCTCAATGATTTTTATACATCATCAAATAACCCCGTGCTCGTTACTCACATTGACTACCCGCCAGCTATCCCTTTGTGGCAATCGTTCTGGTGTTATATTTCAGGTGGATTTCGCGAAGGTTTTTTGTTTTTGTCGTTGGAACTATTGTGTTTTTCATTATTGTTGCCAGCATTTTCAACCATCAAATCTAAAGCTCCTGCCAAAATCATTATTTCGGTATTATCATTACTCACAATCGCCTTTTCAATCACATTGATTGATCAATATACGCATAACGAAACCCAAGACACCATTCATTTTTATATGATAATTTACTTAGATGCCTTACTGGCATTTTTATGCGCATACGGAATCTATGTTGCTGTTACCGAAAGTAAGACACTTAAAATACAGACTGTCATCAAACTATCAATCTTGACATCATTTACTATGCTCAGCAAGCAGTCTGCCGTATTCTTTGCTGGCGTTGTTTTATTAACCTATGTCACAATGCTTATTGTAAACGGAAACTTCAAAAAAATATTCCATAAAATCAAAAAGAAACTTAAGGCATGGAAAAATAATCGTTTAGTAATTATTGGGATTGTTTTGGTTTTTGCATTGCCGATTGTGTGTACTTTGTCATGGCGTGTTATTGTCAATAATATTGATCAAAGTTCTGTCATTTTAGACGATGGCGTATATGTGAATTACCAGTTTAGTATTAAAGACATCAATCCTTTCAAAATACCCGCTGTTTTTAATGGCGATTATGGTAACGAGTCGCACCGATTTGCCGCACAAGCCTTTCCAGCGTATATTATTTCAAATGGAAAAGTTCAAATCCCGTCAGCGTCACCATGGTTTAATAATATTCCACATATAATATTTATATTCATCTTGATTATTTTATTGGGTTTACTTTGGTTTTATCATAAGCAATCTTTTTCAAAACGGGCTTTCATCACATTATCTATTATTTTATTTGTGTGCTGGGCGCTGTATTTATTTTTGCTATATTGCACTTATTTATTTGGTGGATTCCGCGATTGGGAGAGATTCGGTCTAACGTCAGTCGCGCGATATATCGGCACATATCTTTTAGCAGTAGTGTTTCTGATATTTATGTTGTTTATCCATTTACAACAATCTAATTTTTTGCGCAATCTTTTAATATTATTCGCCGTTATTTGGGGTTTAATATTCAGCCCAACGCTCTTGCAAGGGTTTATTTCTAATGACCAGTTCGTGGAAAATAATTGGTTTTTTGAACATATTCCTGAATGGCGCGAAACATTCCAAACGGCGTATGATATTATAGAGCAAAATCATGATTCGCCTACCAAAATATTATCAACAATTACTCCCGAGCAGAGTCTTGAAAAATTGTACATTCACGCATCAAAATATTATGCTCGCCCAAATACAGTAAATTATATTGAGTCAACTGAAACTGACCCAAAAAAAGTTGAAGATTTATTGCGTCAAAATAATTATTTTATTGTACATTGCGAGCAAGAAGCATGTTCTGACATGGCATTTCAAGCCATGCTGGGCGTTGTAGAAAATGACGATATGGTTTTTAGACAAGGTGAGATTTACAAAATACATATAGATGATAAAAAAATAAAATTAAAATTATTGAACTAATAGCCATTACGTCTTGTATTATATGAATTATGTGCCATTATTTAATAGTGAATAAAAGTTACAAAATTATTCGTTTTTGGCGGAGTATGTTAATTATGATTTTAGTGGTTATATTATTAACCTTCCGTTTCGCAAGCACCAACCGCAACCAAACCTATGTTTCGCAATTGGCTGGGGAAACGGTTGAAGTTTCTGGGACGGTTTTTGACGATCCGGATACGGCATCAAATGGGCTGACTAAACTGAGGCTTAATAATTTATATTTTGGGAATGTCAAAAATGTTGAAGCTAATTTATATGTGACAGTTGGTGACGACAAGGGCATTCAACGCTCGGACAAAGTTACTATTCATGGAAAATTAGTTGAGGGTTTTGGGTCGTTTGCTGGCTCAATTTATTATGGCGATGCCACAAAAATTGAACGCCCCGTTCCGGGAGATTTGGCTTTGCAGGCACGCGAAATGTTTAGTAACTTGATTAAAGAAAGAATTGAAGAACCAGAATCAAATTTGGCGTTGGGATATTTGTTGGGAATGCGGCGGGCGTTGCCCAGTGATTTGGTGGAAGTTTTGAAAATTACTGGGTTGACGCATATCGTGGTCGCTTCCGGCTATAACCTCACAATTTTGGTGCGTTTTATGCGCCGGATTTTTGGCAAAGTTTCACGCTTTGCCAGTTTCTTTTTTGCATTAGTTTTGGTGTTTGGTTTTATCGCTATTACTGGCGCTAGCCCCAGCATGGTGCGGGCAGGGATTGTGGCAACCATCAGTTTGGTGGCTTGGTATTTTGGTCGCGATATTCATCCAGTGCGACTTTTATTGATAACAGCCTTACTGACGTTAATTCTCAACCCTACGTATATTGACGATCTCGGCTGGCAACTTTCAATGGTGGCATTTGCGGGCGTATTGTTGTTCTCGCCCATCATCACAAAATATTTTTATGACGACAAAAAACCAAACTTTTTCATGCAGATTTTGTTGGAAACTCTGAGCGCTACCATTCTCACGCTACCCATTTTGTTATTCAATTTTGGTTTTCTCTCATTAGTCACATTGCCCGCCAATGTTCTGGTTTTGCCGACTATTCCGTTCGTGATGGCTGTAACATTTTTAACTGGCGTGTTTTTTTGGTTCGCATTTTTATCTCAATTTTTCGCTTTCATTTCATCAATTATTCTGAAATATCACATTGCTGTGATGGAGTTTTTTGGCGAACAAAATTGGGCAATCATGGAAGTTAATATCAACATTGTGGCAATGGTGTTTTTGTATGCAATTATTTTTGCGATTTGGTTTTATATGAAAAAAGTTAGTCATGCTAAACTTCAGGAAGTTAATGTAGTAAAATGGGATTATGAAAAAGAAGATTGATTCAGAACAAGATATGATTGATTTCGGCGAAAGTTTCGGCAAGACCTTGCACCCGCCTCAAACCATTGAGTTGATTGGTGACATTGGCGCTGGAAAAACTACTTTTGTTAAGGGTTTGGCGAAAGGTCTTGGTGTCAGCGGAGAAATTACTAGCCCCAGTTTCACAATCAACAAACAATATTTTGGAAATAAAGTGATGTTGTCGCATTATGATTTTTATCGGCTAAAAGATGCCGGTATTATGCGCGATGAATTGATTGATAATGATAATCAAACAATTGTTGTGATTGAATGGGCAAAAACTGTGGCGGATATTTTGCCAAAAGATCGTGTCAAAATCGTGATTGCTCTGAATCCCGATGGCACACGTACGGTCAGTTTTTCCCCGCAAGTCGCCAACTAATTAACCATTCACCCCAAATATTTTTCCATAGCCATTCCAAAAACTGCTTCTTTGTTGATACATTTTTGAAATAGCGGTATTATATTTTGTCCTCAAGTTTTCATTATCAACATCAATGCGCAAATCTTTCCAACGCTCCGCAATATTCGGCAAAGTCGTATCCACCAAAACTTTATTATTGATTTGTTCTCTGACAAATGTTGAATTGAGAAAGCCGAGCAAAGCAAATGGCGTAAGTTTATGTGGATTATCATCTTTCACTCTAATCACCAAAATCTCTCTCGTCAAAACCGAGTTCATATCTTTTTCATAAAGCATGCCAACATCGCCAATACGATAACTACCGCGCCGCACAAACACAATATCTTTTGGCTTTAACGCTTTTTTGGGCGACCATAATCGCCGATATTCAATTTCCGGAATGTCGTCAAGCCGATTGTGCGCAACTTCAAGATTCACAATGTCCTTGACTCGCACATAAGGATATTCCCCCAGCCCTTTCAAGTAATCTTCGGGCGAGCCATGCCCGTCAAACCATTCAATCGTGCCATCTTCCGCTAACTCGCCAAGACTAACCAACTTTTTATTGTCCGATTTAATAAAATATGGACGTGCCACCAACAAATCGTTTGCCAATAATTTGCTCGCTGGAATTGTCTTGATAAAGTCAGAATCAACTTTTTGTTCGCCACGCAACATTCGTATAATATGCGGCACATCGTCCGCCACCAAATCGGACAATTTGTGATTTTTGTTCAGCCGAAACTTTTGGTTGCCCGAACGGTCATGCCCAATTTCATTCACTTTGATGGCAATTATTTTTTCTTGTTGTGGCCGATTTTTTTGAATAAAAACAATGTCAGTTTTGGCATTGTTATATGGTCTGAAAGTGTCATGTGGCAAATCAATAATATGCGTGATATTATGCCCATAAAAAAGTTTTTCCCGAACGATTTGATTACTCAAAGAATGAAAAATTGTTTCGGGCAAAATGATGCCCATCGTGCCACCGTCTTTCAAATATTTTTGGCATTGTTCAACAAACGCCAACTCAATTTTGTTGCCAAATTCAAACTTTTTGGCAATCGTGGGGCGCAATTTTAATTCCTTGCCAAACGGCGGATTAGTGAGAATAATTTCAAATTGCTTGCCCAAAACCTCGGCTTTAGTCGCGCTTCTCCAAGAACTTTCATTAAGCGAATCTTCCGCAAAAATGCCACTTTTGCCATCACCAATAATAATCATATAAGCTTTGGCAATTTTGGCTAAAAATGAATCTTTTTCCATACCAATGAGATGACTTGTGGCATAAGTTTGCTTTAACTCGTTTTTCGCTTCGTCTGAAATTGGGCGACCATCAATTTCCCGCCACACATGAAACATTCCACTGCTCAAAAAACCAGCCGTTCCGCAGGCGGGATCAAAAATCGTTGCGCACTCATTTGGTTTGGCTATTTCAATCATCAATTCAGTAATATTAGCCGGCGTAAAAAATTGACCTTGCAAACTTCTGCTGGCGTAACTAATAATGCTTTCAAACGCTTCCGACACTGCGTGGCGTGGCGATTTTTCAAGCGAAAATCTTTGCAGTTGTGTCACCACTTTCAAAATAACTTCATCGTCAAGCGTAATTTCATCTGACTCATCAAAAATACTTTTCCAACGTGTTTTTGCTTCGCGAAACTTTTGTTTAATTTTTTTGGCGGTAATTTTTGCGTCATCATTCCAAACTCTGAAATCCGCAAAATCTTCTGCGTCAAAATAACGTTCGTCATACAATTTAGTAATAATCAAAAGCACCAATTGGTTTAATATCATTTCGTTTTGAGTTGTGCCTGACGCATTGGCGGTAATAAAACCTTTCAATTTCCGGAAAATTGACCTTAAATTATTTGTCGGCACGAGATTTTTTCGCCGAAGCTCATTTTGAACCGGACACCACAACACCGCCTGACGATTTAAGTTCTCAGTTGTAGTTTTTGTTCCCCGCCCAGTCAAATAATCAGTTATCACTTCAGTTGCCATACTACTCACGATATTATATCATAAATAGCTACTATGTTCAACAGTTAAGTACTGGCTGAGCGTCATTGCAAAATAAATATCGCAACCAGTCTGTTGATGGCGCTAATCACAAAATTACGAAGAGGCCCAACTAGCGAAAATCCGCCACCGCAAAAACGAAACTTACCCACAAATAAAAAATCTTGGCACATTCAAAACAAAATGTGCTATAATGGTTATGTTATGAGTAGGAGGTTGAGCAACCGATTTAGTTTTGGCGCATGTTGCGTGGGCAGTTTGGTGCGCGCTATGCGTTTTCCTCTCTCTCTCTCTCTCTCTCTCTCTCTCTCTCTCTCTCGGATAATCGCAGGGGCGCATAAAACCATATTGCTTGCTTTAGGGGCGGCGATTTTGGTTTCGGTGGTGGGTTGGGGGGAGACGGTTAGTGCTAAGACTACACTTAGTGGTTCGCAGGCGGGTAGGACGATAATCATTCCTATGGGCGGAAAAGTTGATGGTAATGGCGTGCCGGTGCCAGTAATGTGGATGGTTTCGGGGTATACTGACGGAAATTATACGATGTTGATGGCGGTGGATAACCCTTGCGCGGCAATTCTTGGTGGCGGTGGGGGTGCGATTTGTAAAGATG
>JAITKW010000040.1 GCA_031278275.1 Candidatus Nomurabacteria bacterium
CTTATTGGAGGACGCAGCGCACGGCTCCGGCTGTGCTTTTTGCGCTAATTGGTAAGTTTAAGTATGTACTATTATAATTAAAGCCTATCATAGGGTCGTCCCAATATCTCTCAAATATAACAAGATTACCAAAAGCACTAGAGCTTAACCAAGCGCCAAAATATGAATATAGGTAGCCCCCGCAAGTAGTTTTTAATACTTTTTGTGTTTTTTCGTGAGTTTTCCACAAAAAGCTGACTAGTCACATCTGTAATACTAAAAAATAAAAACGTCCCCTCCACTTTTTCTTTGTATAAAGAAAAGTTGGAGAGGACTTGTGAGGCAACACCCCCTTTTAAAGTTCTCGCATGGATTTATTTTCCCACGCGCCTGCTGTACTGGTCCCGAAGCTTGTTGGCTTCAGCTCCAGTCGCCTTATGATGGTACTCTTGGAGCTCATAGAGCTCGTTCTTGCTGAGGTTTTTCGTGCTGCCCTCAGCAATAGCTTTCTCCAGAGCCCTCTTGCCACTGTCTGTCGCTGCCATGCATTCCACCTCCTTTCAAAAAAAAGTAGCACTAGCAAAACAGTACGTCCGTAATTATAGCACACTTTGTCAAAAATGCAACAAGGTCGCCGCTAAATGCCAATTTTTTCCATTAGCTCCGCCTCAAACTTCTTCATGCCGGTGGCGGTTGGGGCGAATTTTGTGAGGTCAATTTCCGGAAAATTGAAGCTGGAAACGTGTTTTGACATGGTTTTTAAGAGATTTTTCACCAATTTCTCGGTTTCAACGTCAAACATCACTTTCAGCGCGTCCATGATTTCGTCCTCGTGGCCGGTTTCCACGAATTCCAATCTGGCGCCGGTGATTTTGTATCTTCCGTATTCATGGGAGTTTTCAAGCAGCATTTTATAAAAATATAGTTGATGGAAATATTTACGCAAAGAAATATCGCTGAAATCTTTTTTGGTTTTGGGTCTGCCGGTTTTGAAATCCACAATCACCAACGTCTTCTCAGCTTCGTCAAGTTCAATCCTATCCACTTTTCCTCTGATTAAAATATTATCAACCGCAATAATTTTATCGCTAAACCCCAACGCCACTTCGGTTTTGACGGACGATTGTTGCAACATTTCGGAACGCTTTTTATAATATTTGGGCAAATATTTTTTGCCTTTGAACAGCAATTCTGCTTTGTCCGTTTCGCCCAATTTCAATCTGCCCACATATTTCTCAAACCATTCTAGCAAATTGTCCAAAGCTGGTTGGTTGCCACTTTTGATTTCGTGAGCGTATTTGTCAAAAATGCTGTGAATGGCGTTACCGAACTCCGCGCTGGCGCTTTTCGGCTGCGGAAATTGCAAAATGGTGCTTTCATAAAACTTTTGCGGCCCGCCGTATTTGGTGTCAAAAAAAGTCGTTAAATTGGACGCAGAATAACGCAAGGTTTTAATTCTTTCCGCCAACAAATCACGCATGGTGACGGTGGCGGGCAGATGTTTTTTCAGCCAAACTTTATCCCACGATTTTTCAATATCATCTGCAACAATTGGCGCTTCTTCCGCCGTCATCAACTTTACTTTGCGATATTCATCGGGCAAAATCTGGCTAATAATTGCGCCACTTTCATCTTCAACTTCGTTCAAATACGCCAATCTTGCGGACTTTTTGCCCGAAAATGAACCGCTGCTGTTAGTGATGTAAAGATGGCTTTTGGCGCGAGTGATTGCCACAAAAAACAGCCGTAATTTCTCGTCATTTTCAATGCTGGAGCGCCGCACGAAACGCAAATTATTCGGCAAAGTAATGGGATTATCATTGCCGGCGGACTTGTTCCAAGTGTCGTTGTTGGCGAACGGCAAAAATACGTGCTTGAACTCCAAGCCTTTGGCTTTGTGTGCGGTCATCAAGTTTATGGCGTATCTCGCCTCTTTGAACGGGTCGGTGTCTAGTATTTTGATGTTGGCGGCTTGGTGGGCTTTTATGAAACTCAAAAAATCTGCTACAGTTTGGCTGTATGGATTTTTTTCAAACTTGTCGCGCAAAATGGTCAGCGCCGAAATGGTATCATAAATTACTTGGTCGTTTTGCGCAAAGTAATATTTCTTAAACGGGCTTTCGCCGTCATCGCCATTGATAATCATATCCAAAATCGTATCAAAAGTTTCGTTTTCAGATTTCATTGCGAGTTGCAACAAAAAGTTCATGGCGGCTTTCAAGTTTTCATTTTTGCTTTCCAAAGCGACTTCGGGATAAGTTTTGTTTTCATCGCGCACTTTCCACGACAAGTTCCAAATTTCAACCGGCTCAATTTGCCAAAAATCTTGGCTGAGCACCTTCACCCACAAATGACGCACTTCAATTTCACTCGCCAAAAGTTTGTTAATCAGTTCCAAAATATCTATGATTTGGCAAATGGCGCGGTTGTCCAAAATATTCTCTTTTCGTTCATAACTAACCGCAATTTGTTTTTCTTTGATGAATGGCAAAATCTTTTCCAAACACTTGTGTTTCGGCGCTAAGATTGCCACTTCGCCCCACTCTTTTTCGGGGATTTGACTGATGGTTTCGGCAATCCATTTGCATTCCGCCACGTCATTTTTGAATTCGGCGCGCTGGATTATTGCGTTGGGCAAAGTTTTGGTGGCGATCAAAGTTTTTTCAATTTTTTCCAAAAAAGCCGGTTTTGACGTGATTTGGTTGGAGATGTTTTTGGCGAAACCCAAAATGTGTTTGGTGGAACGATAATTGTCGGACAAGTTGATGATTTTGGTGTCAACGTACCTTTTGGCAAAATCATTGAGATTGGAACTTTCAGCGCCTTGAAACGCCATAATGGCTTGGTCATCGTCCCCCACCGCCATCACATTTGGTCGCCCCTCACTCACTGGGTTGTCGGTCAAAAGTTCAATAATTTTGGCTTGCGAACGGTTGGTGTCTTGGTACTCGTCAAGCAAGATGTATTGATATTGTTCTTGCAAAGAAAAGCGCACTTCGTCATGGGTTTCCAAAGCTTTGATAACTTCCAATATCATATCGTCAAAATCATATAATTTAGCGTCTGATAACAGCTTTTGATATTGTTCATAAACGTCAGCCAAACACAGCAATTTTTTGTTGGCAATATGGTTTTTCAACACAAATTGGTCGCGATAATTTTTGTCGGTATTTTTATTTTTCCAAGCGGTCAAAGGAGTGCTATTTTTCGCCCCGTCAAGCGCTTCTGTTAGTTCATCGGCATAAATCTGCAAACTGGAAGTGTCGTTAGGATTTTTTGAAATGAAAGTTTTCAATAATTCCAAAACTTCTTCATAAATTGGCAACACTTCTTCCTTTTTTCTTTTGCCGAAAACTTTGCTCAACAAGCCGTCCAGCTTTTCGTTGACTTTTGCCTCAATTTTGATGTTTTGTTGAGCAATATGACGCATCTCAGCCACCGAAATATTATTTTTTTTGCACTCCGCCAGAGCCTTTTTGATGTTGTCAATTTTTTCATATTTCAACAAATTATCTGCACTCATTTCCGCAACAATTTGCGAAATAATTTGATGTTGTCCCAATTCGTCAATTGGCGTTTCCAGCTTCCTGGCGAAATAATCGCGGTACTGACATATGACGTTTTGCCCGAAACTATGAAAAGTGCCAATCGTCACTTTGTAGCTGTCATTGCCGATAAACTTGTTCAGCCGTTCGCGCATATTAAACGCACCGCTGTCAGTGTAGGTCAGGCACAAAATATTTTCGGGCAAAGCGTCAGTTTTGTCCAAAATATTCGCCACGCGGGCAGAAAGGAGTTGGGTTTTGCCAGTGCCAGGCCCGGCAATAACCAAAACCGGCCCGTCAATCGTGTCAACGGCTTCTTTTTGGTTTTGGTTGAGGCTTTTATAAACTTTGTCAAACATATAGTTATTTTACCTCAAGCACAGTCAAGTTTTCAATATGCGGAGTTTTCGGAAAAAAATTAAAAGTAGTCATATGTGCGATTTTGTAACGTTGCAACAAAAACTTCACATCGCGAGCTTGGGTTATGGGGTTACAACTAAGATAAATAATTTTTGGCGGTGATTTTTCCAAGATTTTTGCAACCACTTTTTCGTGTAGCCCAGCACGTGGCGGATCCAAGATTAAACAAATATCGCTCGTGATGTAATCCAACGCCTCTTCGCTTTTGGCGTGAATTGTTCGGATATTTTTATTGTCAAAATCGCTAGCATTTTTCCTCATTTCGGCGTAAGCCATTTTGTCGGTTTCCACCAAAGTCAAGTTTTTGTTCCCAGCCACGCTCAGCCCAATTGTCCCCACGCCACTATACATATCCACGACTTTTTCCATGCTGATGTGTTGTTTGATGGCGAGAAGCGCCATTTCATAAACCGGCAAATTGATTTGAAAAAATCCATTTGGCGAGTAAGAATATTCATGCCCCAAAAGTTTGTCTTTTAGTAGGTTCATTTTTTCGTGTGGTTTGCCATTCTCAAACAAGGCGCTGGAAACTTCGCCAGTTTCAGTGCAACGCACAATTAAAGATTGATAAGTGCGCGCTTCAGCTCGTTGCTGGTTAAGTTGCGCAACTATTTTTTGGGCTTCCATTAAGATTTCCGATCGCTCAATGCTTGATGTTTCAATTGGCACTTTGTGATGACTGCCACGTTTATGCAACGCCAAAAAAATCTGGCAAAGTTCTTTGTCCCACCACAAAGCATATTCCATTTTATTGCGATAAAAATATTCTTTGCGGTCAGTTTGGATTTCTGGAAGTTCAATTTCAATATGTTGTTCGCCAAAAGCTTTGCACACCAACTTGGATTTTTGTTGCAATTCATATTGAAAATCCATTATTTGCCAAGGGCTGGTGGATAAATAAATCTTGTCTTTTTCGGCAACCCGAAATGGACTTTTTGTGAAAATCTTGGTGGCGACAGCTTCCGCATAATTTTTCTTGTTTTTGTAAATCTCAACTTCCACTTCTTCGTCTGGCAGTCCGCCCCAAACAAAAACTTTTTTGCCATCTGATAGTTCGCCCAATGTTTGTCCGCCCGGCACGATTTTGATTAGTCTGATTTTCTCCATTAACTTATTTTACTGGAAAGTATTGAATATTCAAAGTGCTTAAGTTACAATAGGGCTTGTTGCATAACTACCCATTCATGGGTACGGAATTGTGACAGCCAATCGTTATTGGTGTCAGGCAATTCCTCGCTTTAATCTGTCGTCACAGATTAAAGAGCCCCGTTCATGGGCAGTTATGCAACAAGACCGTTACAATAAAGTCAAAAGGAGACTAAAGGCATGGACGAAATATTGAAAGAAAACTTAGGTGGCGGAGATAAGCCAGAAAAACCACGCATAAATTACAACGGAATTACGTTGTTTTTTATTGTGGTGTTTTTATTGATATTTTTGCTGGGTGTCTTTTTTGGTATTACGTTTATGACAGAGAATTCGTCAAGTTTTTCAATCGCATATGGCGCATACTACTTGATTTTTTCAATCAGCTTGGGCATAGCGATTTTGAGTGGCTCGGCTAGTCTTTTACTTGCCATAAAACACCCCGTTGCCAGAATTATGTCAAATATAACATTTGGCGTGATTAGTGTAGACGTTTTGATTTTTGTCATAGTGTCTCTTGGCAGTTTTAGCGGGATTGACAACCAACTCGCTGCAGGAAGTTTTCTGGTAGGCTGCGCCGTCCCGATAATATGTTTGTGGTTGATATTTAACCGAGCAGATGGATTGCCAAGAGGCTCAAGAAGAGAAACTCCACGTTTGAGTTGGTTTTTGGGTTTATTAGTCCCAATATTTTTGGCAGTTATTGTAGTGGTTTTGGGATTGCTATCAGTAGCGGGGGTGTTTGAGGAGGGACATAAATCATCATCACCGGGCGGGTATTGTTATGACAACCCATTAGACTGTGCGGGGGTTGCTAAACCGGTAATTTATTTATACCCCGAACGTACCACAGATGTGAAAGTTAATTTGTCTTATGATGGCGAAATCACCAGTTATCCGGAGCTTGGTGAGGGTTGGTGGGTCACAGCGCAACCTGATAGCACTTTGACTAATAAGGCTGATGGCAGAGAATATAGCTACTTGTTTTGGGAGGGGGAGCTAAGCCACGTGCCAGAATATGACATGACGAAAGGTTTTGTGGTGGCGGGCGAGGAAACGCGAGAGTTTTTGCAGGAAAAGTTGGCGGAAATTGGTTTAACGCCGAAAGAATATAATGAGTTTATTGTGTATTGGTATCCAAAAATGAAGAATAATCCATATAATTTAATCCATTTTGCGACTTATGAAGAGTATGACGTTCATGCAAAGCTGGACATTTCTCCCGCTCCGGATAAAATGCTGAGAGTGTTTATGGTTTTTGAACCATTGTCGCAACCAATTGAAGTTACCCCGCAAAAGTTTGACCAATTTGTGCGCTCTGGATTTACGGTAGTGGAATGGGGCGGGAGCGAGCTTTGGTCAAAGTAGCAACTTTGATTTTTGTAAAAAAGTGATATGATGAAAAGATGAAACGTGGTCAAAAACAGGCATTTTACCAAGAGCCGAAAAAATGTTGGGTAAATGACAAAGAAAAGATTTGCTATGAAAATGAAGACGAGGCGGAGATGGCGGCAAGACATATTGAGGTCACGCATAAACTTCCCAAAGGGTCGCTAAAAGTTTACAAGTGCGATTTTGGCGAACACTGGCATATCGCTAGCAATAAAAATATTGCTACATAAGCATTGGCATATCGCTAGCAATAAAAATATTACTGCATAATTTATTCGTAGCGCAAAGCTTCAATAGGATCTTTTTTGGCGGCACGGCGCGCGGGTAGTGAACCAGCCAAAAAGGCAATCATCATCACCAAAAGCACCAAATAAACCAGCGTTAAAACGTCAAATTCCACCAAATGGAATCCGGGCAAATCTTTCAGGAAAGTATCAGCCGCAATGGGATTAACGATATTCTTTGCCAGATACGCCACGCCAACGCCAATGGCGGAACCCCAAAAACCCAACGCTACGGCCTCAACACTAAACGTCAAGAAAATCTTGCCTTTGCCGAGCCCCATCGCTTTCATGAGCCCGATTTCGCGCGTGCGCTCTTGCACCGCCATGAACAATGTGTTAATAATGCCGATGCTGGCTGCGAGTAGTGCAATGCCGCCAAAAATTGTGAACACCAAAATAATCGCGTCAAAGAACGACTTTATCATGCCGACTTGGTCTTCAATGGACACGCCAATAAAACCCAAATCTTTGAGATCTTGCTTGATCTTATCCAATCCCTCGTCACCCAAACTAGTGTCCCACTCGGCTGTGGCGAACATCGTTAGGTCGCGATAATCGTCCGGCATATAGGCATACAGCACGTCAACAATCTTGGCTTCAAGTGCGTCATTCACCCAACTGCGCCCCAGATTGACGATGGATTTATTCATCACGCCGACAACTTTGGCTTTGACAATTTGCGTCTGCATGGTGGCTTGTTCAATTACAGCTAGCTCAATAGTTTCACCAATTATCTCAGCGTCCGTTTTGTAACCCAGCGCCGAAGCATAGCCGGGCTGCAAGTTGATCTCCGGCTCAGTGCCGTCAATATCAATCAGCCTCCCCTCAGCAATATCAACCGACAAACGATTTGAAGGCAAAGCTTGCGGGGTAATCAAGTATTTTTTATCAGTCTTGTCCGATGTTATATATTCAGCTTCAATATTCCGAGCGCCTTTGGCTGATTGAACGCCAGAGATTTGTTGGATTTTGGCGATGTCGCTTGGTGAAATAACCGTCATTTCGGTGCTGTTGGTGCTGGGGTCGTACTCAGTCGGCGCACCATTGCCAAAACTCATCATACTTTGCATAGTTTCTTGCAAAGCTTTTGGCATGATTTCAATATAACCGTCACCACCCGCATTATTCATTTGCGTGTCAATATAATTATTAACACCGGTGCGAATACCGCTAGTAGTGATAATAGTAAACGCCCCAATAAAAATAGCCAGAATCGTTAAAAACGAACGCCCTTTGTTGCGGAATAAGTTGGAATTAGCGGTTTTAATAACATCTGCGACTTTCATGACTTTAATCCTTTGTTAGTGTCACTAATAATTTGCCCATCTTTGGTATGGATTTGACGTTGACATTTTCTCGCTAAATCTGCATCATGCGTCACAATAATAAGAGTAATGCCTTTTTCTTGGTTTAGATTAAATAATATCTTTTCAATAATTTCACCAGTAACTGAGTCCAGATTGCCTGTCGGTTCATCTGCAAAAATTACTTTTGGATTATTAACTAAAGCTCTGGCAATACAAACTCGTTGCTTTTGTCCGCCAGACAAATTGATGGCTTTGCTCTTGGCCTTGTCAGCTAAATCAACCGCTCTTAAAGCTTCCATGGCACGTTTTTTGCGTTCACGAATAGCAACGCCACCGATTTTTAATGGTAAAATGACATTGTTCAACACCGTATCATTAGCATTCATAAAAAATTGTTGAAACACAAAACCAAAACGATGATTGCGTAATTTGTTTAAGTCATGATTGGATAATTTACTAGACTTCACACCGTCAATTTCCACTGAGCCACTACTAGGTTTGTCAAGCAATGCTAAAATGTGCATAAGAGTAGATTTGCCAGAGCCAGATTTGCCGATAATTGCCACAGACTCCCCTGCCTTAATGTCAAGACTAACGTTTTTTAAGGCGGTAAAAGCATTGCTTTTCTTGCCGTAGGTTTTAGTGAGGTTTTTAATTGAGATGATAGGGCGACTTTCTAACATAACTTAGTTTAGTGTACGTTACGTGGTGGTCAAAGTCAAGAGTCTTGGCGAAGAATAAGCACAAGATTATTCGTAACGCAAAGCCTCAATTGAAAAAATCTTTTATTGAACCACTTGATCTTTGACGGTCATGGCTTTGAACCCAGCGTCTGTTGGTTTTAATTGACATGATTGACTTATTTAATATAACATGTTTTATTATAAATCGCATAATGTATCTGGTCAAGCAGTTTCAAGTAGCATATTGACATATATCATCTAATGAATTAAAATGGATTGATGATTTTTTTAATAGAACGCAACAAGAACATTCAATCAACACCACAGAAATCAGTATGTTTGTCAATGGTAAAATTGTTGCGAGAAAAGGTGCCAGACGATGAA
>JAITKW010000049.1 GCA_031278275.1 Candidatus Nomurabacteria bacterium
GACCCAGAGAGACAGAGAGAGAGAGAGAGAGAGAGAGAGAGAGAGATTCGTTCCGCCTGAGCTACGCCGAAATATCACCCAGCCTAAGCGTATCATCATAGTCACAAGTACTATTCTGATTGGGATATTATCGGCATTCTTTTATCGTTCTTTTTCTCCAACTTTAGCTACGACAAGCATTATCGCTGTTAAGAATAACAACCAAACCATCACTGAAACTGAGAGCGCTAGCGAAATAGTGATTACTGGGATTTCAGAAGTCAATGTTAAAGATATTTTCGCCACGCTTGGTTATAATCTCACCGCAACCTTAAGCTCCACCCTCCCAGCAAACTCCACAGTGCAAATCACCGGCATTCAAAGTGGTGGAGTGAGTAGCACCACCAACTGTTCAACTTCAAATCCTTGCAACATCACCTCTTCGCCAACCGCTATCCTGACCCATAACAGCACTTTCGCCACAGACATAGACGGACACAGCACTACTTTTGAAGTCAAGATTACTATTCCAGCAAACACTAATGTTGGAAATTACACCGTAGATATTGCTTATGATGAAACGCCAATTGCTATAGCCAAAGAGGGCGATCCTATTCAAAATATTTCCGCCGCCACTTGTCCAACTGACGAAACTAAAGTTTATGATACCAGAGATAATCATTATTATCTCATCAAAAAAATGGCGGATAATGAATGCTGGATGTTAACCAACCTAGCTTATGGTGAAGCCACCGACCAAACTACCACATACAGCGCTGGAATTGAGTTCACTTCTGGCGCAGGCACGACAGATTCCGCCTGCGCTCCATCTGATACTGTTTGGTGTCGAAAAAACCCACCCGCCAACCACGCCAAACAATGGTTGAACCCTGCTAATCCAAATATTACGGGCACACAATGTGCTGCCGCCTATAGCACTTCAACTGCGCTTACCTATGACGAATGCGGTTATCTTTATAACTGGTGTGCCGCACTTGGTACTGCTAGCGCCAAGTGCGCGAACACTGCAAATGGTACCGACATTGATGATGCTGGCGATGGGCTTTGTCCGGCCGGTTGGCGGTTGCCAGCCAGTGGTGAGTTTCAAGCTCTTCATAATACTATGGGCGGCGTTGCAAACAACTGGTTGCCCTCTGGCATATGGCGTGGCGTTTACTCTGGCAGTTTCTCCCCTGGCTACGGGGTGAATTATCAGGGTGTCGGCGGCAACTACTGGTCGGCTACGGTGGATTCCAGCGAGAGCGCTTATAGTTTGGATTTTGGTAGCTCCAGCGTAAACCCAGTGGGCAGCAACGTCAGATTCATCGGTTTCGCCGTTAGATGTATCGCCAGTTCGTAAACCCCGCCGACCGCACTCTTTGACCGCGCATTTCCATAAGTCAAGCCACCACTTAAGAAACCCCGCCGACCCTAAAACTCCACCGGCGGTGCGGTGCTACTAATGCTGTTGGCTAACTCCGTTAAATGTACCGAAACGGCGTTGTATTTTTCCACCAAACCATTATATTCATCAATTTTTTGGTTGATGGTCGTATATAAATTATTCAACTCGTTAGTTTTTTGCTCCAAAACCGCTCGCTCGCTCCGAAAAGCACTTTCCGAAACGAACGCTCCGGTGTTAGCCCGTTGATTAAAATCCGTAATTTCCGCGCTCAAAGTGTCCCAGCGTTCCTCATACTCAGTTTTGAGGTCAAAAACCGCTTGCTCTAAAACCCGCATTTGCTCGGATAATTCTTCAGATTCACGTTTCAATGCGTCAAACACCTCGCTATAACCATCATAAGTCGCAACGATACTCGCACGATTTTTGAAATATTTGGCATAGTGGCGCTCCAACTCATCGGGCAAATCGCGCACCTCAGTGCCAATAATTGAATGTAGCTCATTATCCCGCTCGCTCACATCATAATATTGTATTTTATCAGCCAGCTTTTCGTTCATACTATACACATGATTCAGCAACTCACCGAGCTTCGCCCGTTCACTTTGCCCCAGCCGACTCCACACCGCATGCAAAAGTTCGTGTGCCAACGTCACCTCTTTTATCCCCGCCACTTGTTCATTATCAATCGCAAACACAAAAATCTTTTTGTCGTGATAACAGCCCAACACATTCACATGTTCATCGCCACCATTAGTGCAATTGTCGTTAAACGTCTCACGCCCCGCTATCACCGGCGATGAAGCATACAAAACTCGTTGACCTTTTTCCGTCAAATCCAATTGATTGCCCAAAGTCACAATTTCAGCCGATGGCTCAAAGCGAGAACTGGCAATTCTATCAGAAAGGTCTTGATAATCAATTTGTGTCGCCACAAAACTCGCCACCAAAAACATGGTGATTGTGACAACTACGGCAACTTTTCTTTTACGCCTATCAATCATTGACTAATAATAACTTATTTTTGGCAACTTTAACAGTGAAAACCGTGCCTTTTTTGACTTTACCGCTCAAAATCTCTTCCGCCAGCAAGGTTTCCAATTCGTCTTCCACCGTTCGGCGCAAGGGGCGCGCGCCATTTTTCGTGTCATAACCTTTGCGGATTAAATATCTTTTGGCGGAGGGATCGATTTTAATGCCAATTCCTTGCACGCTCAAGCGTTTTTGCAAATCTATAATGAAATTGTCCAAAATCTTTGCCACGCTTCTTGCCCCCAAAGAATTGAACACTACCACTGAATCAAACCGATTTAAGAGTTCTGGGCGCATAATTTTTTTCAAAGCTTTGGTTGAACTTTCCACGTTTTTCTCGTGTTCTTGTTGCAAATCTCGTTTTTCATGGCGAGCCTTAGCAGTAAAACCCAATTCGGCTTCTTTCATCATTTCTTCCGCACCGAGATTGGAAGTTAAAATCACAATAGTGTTGTTAAACCTGACTTTTTCGCCTTTCGCATCCGTCAAAACGCCGTCTTCCAAAATCTGTAGCAACACATTAAACACGTCTTTGTGCGCTTTTTCAATCTCGTCAAACAACACCACCGCATATGGGTGTCGCCGCACCATTTCCGTCAACTTTCCGCCATCGTCATACCCCACATACCCCGCCGGCGCACCCACTAATCGCGAAACATTGTGTTTTTCGCCAAACTCGCTCATGTCAATTTTCACCAAAGAATCTGCGCCACCAAACACCTCGCGCGCAATCACTCGCGCCAATTCCGTCTTGCCTACTCCCGTTGGGCCCATGAAGATAAACGATCCAATGGGGCGCTTGGAATTGGAAATACCGCTGCGCCCACGCCTGATGGCTCTTGCGACTTTGGCGATGGCCTCATCTTGTCCCAAAACATATTTCCCCAAATGTTGCTCTAACTTACGCAAAATATCCGCCTCGTTGCCATGCACTTTCTCCACCGGAATGCCAGTTTTCAAAGAAATTGCCCGCGCGATATGCGCCAAAGACAATTTCGGTGTCATATCCGACAACCTTTTTTTGTCTTTTTTGATTTTCTCCACAGCTTTCTCTAATTTTGCCAAATCTGTCTTGTGCACCGCCGCTTTTTCGTAATCTTCTCGCTCCGCCGCCACTTCAATTTTCTTAATCAACAAATCAATTTGCACCAACATTTTTTTCAAAACATTGCCACCGTTTTTGTCGCTTTCCACGCGCGCAATGGCAGAAGCTTCGTCCAAAATATCAATCACTTTGTCCGGCATCGTCCGTTCTGCCAGATATCTTGAAGTCATGAAAATCGCGCTTTTAATAATTTCGTCCGGAATAATCACGTTGTGATGAGTTTCGTAATGTTTCTTAACCCCTTTCATAATTGAAAACACGGTATTTTCGTCCGGCTCGTCCACCACCACCACTTGCAAACGCCGCGCCAACGCCTTGTCTTTTTCAATGTTTTTGCGATATTCATCAAAAGTAGTCGCGCCGATCAACTTGATTTGTCCACGTGCCAAAGCTGGCTTCAACATGTTCGCCGCATCCATTGAACCCTCCGCTGACCCCGCACCCGCCAATAAATGCAATTCATCAATAAACAATAAAGTTTTCGGTGTGGATTCCACCTCTGATAACAAACCTTTCAGTCGCTCCTCAAACTCTCCCCGATATTTCGTACCCGCCACCATGCCCGCCAAATCAATTTGGTAAAGACTAAACCCGATCAAGCTTTCCGGCACGGCATTTTTGGCTATCCTGTCCGCCAAACCCTCCACAATCGCCGTTTTCCCCACGCCAGGTTCGCCAATCAGCACCGGATTGCTTTTGGTGCGCCGCGACAGCACCGTAATCATGCGTTCAATTTCTTTTTCACGTCCCACCACCGTATCCAGCCTGCCTTTAGTCGCCAGAACCGTCAAATCTGTCCCGTATCTTGATAAAAATCTCAAAGGCGTTTTTTGCCCCTTGCGTACGTTGCCGCCCGCCATTACTAGGTTTTGTTTTTCCAAAAACTCGCCCACATCTTCCGTTAATTTTTCAACGTCAGCACCCAAATCAATCAAAATATTCATCGCCTTGCTGTTATTTTGACTAAGCAGTGCCAATAAAATGTGTTCCGAATCAACCCTGTCGCCGCCAAGTTCCTGTGCCATATTCCAACTCATGCGCAGGGTCAACACCACTGACTCCGAAAATGACATCATCGCCACCTGTGACACTTTGACGGTCGCCGCTGGAGCGCCAATGCTGTGTTCCGCCTTCTCCAAAGTAATGTCTTGTTCCAACAACAATTTGGACGCAATGGAATTGTCGTGCGCCAAAATCCCCAGTAGTACATGCTCCGTCCCCATAAATCCGCCAGCATATTTTTTCGCAAAATAATCCGCCCGCTGAAGCACAAAGCGCGCATCGTCTGTTAAATGGTTCATCATTTCTGCAAAATCTTCCATCATGTTTCTATTATACTACCCTTAGCACTCGTGTCAAGCGAGTGCTAAAAAATCCGCCCCATTGTGGGGCGGTCACTCATTGTTCTCAAGGTAGTCCTTGACCATCATAGCTAGAGCCGCATGAGGATCAATTTTTACCAAGATACTTCCACGCATCTCTGGGGGCAGATACGTGGGGTCGCCTGTGATAAAAAAACCACAGACAGGGATTAGGGGATTTGGGTGCCCCTTTTTTTCTAATATGCTTACTAACTTCTTAATTTCTGTCCGTAATCTTTCATCGGACAGAAACACCATGTCCACCCTTGCACCACATCCTTTCCTTTTATTTGCAAAGCCCCCCTAAGCTTCTGGGTATAATTAAACGCTCTTTATGTCAGCTTGTCAACCACAGTTTACGCTTTGGCGGTTTCGCCAATATCGGCATTTAGCTCCGTTTTAGTATCCATTCGCCCATCGTCAAGTACAGTATAAATTAACACGGTGCCAAGCAACATTTCGCGCTCTGCAATATTTTCATCAGAAATATTCTCCAAGTATTTAATTAACGCACGGTCGCTATTGCCATGCGCCACCACCAAAATATTTTCCCCCGCGAGCAATCTCGGCAAAATGACTTCCCGATAATATGGCACCACACGCGCCACCACCATTTTCAACGATTCGCCATCTTGAGGTTGATAATCGTACCCCCTACGGATTTTCTGAAACTCCTCTTCGCCAACTTTTTCTTTGACCTGCCACTTATCTTGACCGTTATAAATACCATAATTGCGCTCTCTTAGTTCCGGCGCTGACACAACTGGCGCAGTAAGATGCAGTATCTCATTAAAACTATCCAAAGTCTCCGTTGTCCGAATTAACGGAGAAACATAAATCCCAGAAAATTGAATGCCCTTAATCAATTCCGCCACTTTTTTGGCATCGTTTTTGCCTTTTTGGGTCAAATGCACGTCCGTCCAACCCGTCCACAAACCTTTCGCATTGTACTCCGATTCCCCATGTCGGGTCACCACTAATTGTCCACTCATATTTCCTCCATCTTTCCTAAACTCATTTTATCACATGTTTTAAGTTTCTCTTAACAACTCAAACATATTATTTTTATAAGCCTCCACCCCAGGTTGATCAAAGGGGCTAACCCCGAACAATATTGCCGAAATGGCGCACGACAACTCAAAGAAATAAATCAAATAACCCAAATTGAATGGCGTGATTTCGGGGAGTACCACCTCAATTACCGGTACACTCCCATCGGCGTGCGCCTTTTTAGTGCCAATCAGCGCCATTTCGTTCACGAAACTCAAAGTTTTGCCCGCCAAGTAATTCAAGCCATCGCCATTGCCGTCATCAACCGGAATGATAATTTCCGCCGCTGATTTTTCCACTTTCAACACCGTTTCAAAAATATCACGCTCGCCGTCCTGAATGAACTGCCCCAAAGAATGCAAATCTGTGGTAAACGACACTGATGCGGGAAAAATGCCTTGTTGATTCTTGCCCTCACTCTCGCCGAATAATTGTTTCCACCATTCTGCGAGATATTGCAAACTGGGTTCAAAGCTTGATAAAATCTCAATTTTTTTGCCTTTTTTGTATAACAAATGGCGTGCGGTGGCGTAATTTTTGGCATTTTCCAAACATTTTTTGTCAGTTGAAGCTTTTTTTGCGCCAGCCAACAGTTCTTTTATGTCAACACCTTTTGCAGCAATTGTCAAAAGTTGCGCCGCCGTCAAAACTGAAAATCGTCCGCCCACGTCATCTGGTACCGCCAACATTTCCCAACCCTTTTCCACCGCCAAATCATGCAAACTGCCTTTTTTGGCATCTGTAATTGCAAAAATCCGGTTGCTCGCTTCATCTTCGCCATATTTTTCAACCAAAGCTTTGCGAAAAATCCGAAACGCCAAAGCTGGCTCCAAAGTCCCGCCGGATTTTGAGATAACGCAAACCGCAAAATCTTTATCTAAGGCTGCGTCCAAAGCCCGTTGCAGTTCTTTTGAGCTCAAAGAATTACCCGCAAACACCACTTCCACACCTTCACCAGAAATCGCCTCGGTCACCGCTTTTGCGCCAAGATAACTTCCGCCAATCCCGATTGAAATCAAAACTTGAGAATTGCTTTTAATTTTGTTCGCCAGCTTCGTAATGCGTGGCAAAACGTTTTCATCTGGAACCAGCCACCCCGTCATATCCATTTTCGGCAACTTAATATAAGCATCGTCAGCTTTTGACCGCTTTGCTGCCAGCTCGTCCTTGCTTATAAAACTTTCCGCAAGTCCTAAATCCAATTTTACACTCATAAAACCTCCTTTTTTGGCGGAAGGGGCGAGATTCGAACTCGCGGTAGTTTTAGCTACGCCGGTTTTCAAGACCGGTACCATCAACCACTCGGTCACCCTTCCGTACTTCATTCATTTTACAACACATCATGCCAAAAACCAATATCATGCCCTTGTTTGTGAGTGCAGTCTTATTGCATAACTCCCCCATTCATGGGTACGGAACCGTGACAGCCGATCGTTATCGGTGTCAGTCGGCTCCTCGCTTTAATCTGTCGTCACAGATTAAAGAGCCCCATGAAGAGGGAATTACGCAATAAGACCCGAGAATAGTAGCCAGTACCCACAAACGAGGGAATTATGTAGCAAAACCAACCAAAACACTAGGGCTTGCCAAAAAAATATTTTCATATATAATAGGTGTCAGATAAAGGAGAAATATGCCTGAACCAAAAAAGCAAAGTAGCCCGCGCAAAACTGGACTGAGGAGAAGCCATTTGCGGCTTGACCTCGCCAAGCGAGTGAATAAGAAATCGCCGGTCAAAGTTTTTGAAACGGCAAAAAGAACGCCAAACCTGAAAGTTTGCGCCCCAACTTGCAGTTGCAAGAAATGCGAGGCGACAAATGGAAAGAGTAAGGCAAAAAAGTAATTTAATAATCAGAAAGAATCAAACAATGGGTGCAAACCGACATCTTGGAAGAATTATTGTTATTCAAACACTATATGAATATGAAATGCGCAAAGCATCAAAAGACCCGATGGCTGATGCCGACAAGATTATGGCAAAAAATATTGTGCCATACAAAGAGGCTGTGACGGACGCGAAGTTTGTGCGCGAGTTGGTGGAAGGCGTGGAAAGTCACATGGCGGAATTGGACGAGATTTTGCAGCCAATCGCACCGGAATGGCCAATCAGCTCCATTTCGCCGATTGATCGCAACGTGCTGAGGCTGGGTTTGTTTGAAATGTTGCACCGCAAGGAAGATGTGCCAGCAAAAGTCGCCATCAACGAAGCGGTGGAGCTGGCTAAAATGTTTGGTTCTGATAATTCTAGTAGGTTCGTTAATGGGGTGTTAGGCACGGCTTATCGCACATTGGTTGAACCGGCTAAACAGGGGGAAAGTGGAGAAAAATCATCAAAACCAGAATCTGCAACAGAAGAAGGAACCAAAACCAATCAAGCAAAAGAATAATCGGCTTAATCAATTCAAGAAGTTTTTTGGCAAAGGCCCTTTAATCAAGAAGATTGTGCGTGAGCCAACTGCTGGCGGGATAATCTTCCGGATTAAAGGTGCAGACGTGGAAGTTTTACTAATTCAGGACGCAAAATATCGTTGGACGATACCGAAAGGGCATATTGAGCTGGGGGAAAGTCCGAAAGAAACCGCTGTGCGCGAAATTGCGGAGGAAACTGGGTTGAAAAATGTGCAAGTTTTGTCGTGGCTGGGCAAGGTGGAGTTCAAATATCGCCGACAAGACAGATTGGTGTTGATGACCACGCAAGTGTATTTGATGAAAGCTTTGGACGATCACGAAGGATTGCAAAAAGAAAAATGGATGCATAGTATTCGGTGGTTTAGTTTCAAAGAGGCACTTGACAAAATTGAATATGATGACATTAGCAAACTTTTGCTGTTGGCGAAAAATAGGATTAAGGTAGGAGAAAAATGAAAAAGGAACAGATGGACGAATTTTTGACTTTTGCAAAAGAGAAGTTGGGTTTTGCTTTTTCAGATGTCAATTTATTGATTACGGCGCTGACGCACCGTAGCTACGTAAATGAGCATAAAAGTTCGGCGCAGGAACATAACGAACGATTAGAGTTTTTGGGCGATGCGGTTTTGGAGCTGGTGGTGACGGATTTCTTGTTCAAAAATTACAAGAATCCGGAGGGCATTTTGACGGCGTGGCGGGCGGCGTTGGTTCGCACCGAATCAATCGGTGAGGCGGGCGAAAAGCTGGGTTATCCTCCGCTCATTCGCATGAGCAAGGGCGAGCGTAATGGCTCTTGGCGCGCACACCAAACCATCATTGCTGACGCTTTTGAGGCGTTAATTGGGGCGATTTATTTAGACAAGGGTTATGAAACAGCGCGTAAGTTTATTGAAGAAAACATTTTGGTCAAGTTTCAGGATATTTTGACTTCTGAAAGTTGGCGCGACCCCAAATCGCATTTACAAGAATTATCGCAAAAATTTGATGGCAAAACGCCAAGTTACAGAGTATTAAAAGAAGACGGGCCTGACCACGACAAAATATTTACTGTCGGAGCGTTTGTGAATAACAAAATTGTGGGGAGCGGACAAGGGTCAAGCAAGCAAATTGCCGAGCAAATGGCAGCAACGCAAGGCGTGAAGTTATACAAAAAGCAGGTTGGTGAACGAAACTCGCGCCCAAAATAGAGTTGTTTTTTGAAAGACAATCTAGTATAATGTGTAAATCATTAAATAAGGGAACAAAATGTTAGCAATCCGTTTACAGCGTAATGGTCGGGCTGGGTATCCAGTTTACCGAATAGTCGTCCAGGAAGCTAATCGCCACCCGCTGAGTGGCAGAATTGTGGCGCAAGTCGGGTCTTTTAATCCGCACAGTAAAGCCACAAACTTGGACAAAGAGAAAATTGAAAAATATTTGAAAAATGGCGCACAACCTAGCACGCGCGTGGTACGTATCTTGAAAGAAGCAAAAATCGTTTTGCCGAGTTGGGTGAAAGACGTGCCAATGAGAGTGGCGAAGACCAAGAAGCCAGAAAAATTGCGAAAAAACCAACCAAAAGACGTTACTGCTTCGCAAGTAACTGACGTAGCTGACAAGGCGGAAGCAGCCCCCACCGCTTAAGTCAGTTTTGCAGCAAGACCCTTGCGATTTTTCTCTCTTTGACCGACTATTTTTCCTGCGATATAAGCAACTTCATAAAAAACCATGCTTTTATTTTGCGCCATCACGTGCTAAAATGTAAGCACTATTAAGAACGAAAGGAATCAGAACATGGCAACAACCATAGACCAACAATTCGTGGAATATATCGTGAAAACATTGGTGAACAACCCAGACAAAGTGGAAATCAAGCGGGACATTGACGAGAAAGGCGTGCTTTTGTCGTTGACGGTGGATCCTGAAGACATCGGACGTGTCATTGGCAAAAGGGGAGCGACCGCACAAAGCATTCGCACCTTGCTCCGAGCGCTTGGCACCAAAAATGATGCGCGCTATAATCTGAAAATTATCAACAACGATGATTACGTTCCGCGCGAGCGCGTGGAGCGAGGCACTACGGCGGGTATCGTGGATACTGTGAGTGAGGATCTAGCAGCTATGGGAACAGATGAAGTTGTGGAAAACTCGCCAAAAAGTTCAAAATTAGCAGAAAAAACGCGCCAAGAGCTTGCGGATTTGGACGACCTTGATATATAATACTAATAGTTCGCGAGAGAGCACGAACAACTAAAGCGTTGAGAGCTTTATATTACCAAAAAACCGCTTTGCGAGAAGCGGTTTTTTGGTGGCGGTAATGGTAATAATTGTAATAACGTTTTTTCAGGTCTTGCTGCGTAACTCCCCCGTTTATGAGCGCAGTCTTATTGCATAACTCCCCCATTCATGGGTACGGAGTCTGTAAAGGCTCTGTGAACGAACGGTCTTATTGCATAACTCCCCCATTCATGGGTACGGAACCGTGACAGCCAATCGTCATTGGTGTCAGTCGGCTCCTCGCTTTAATCTGTCGTCACAGATTAAAGAGCCCCATGAAGAGGGAATTATGCAATAAG
>JAITKW010000018.1 GCA_031278275.1 Candidatus Nomurabacteria bacterium
AGGATTTCAAGTGGCAATCATGGCGCCAACCGAGATTTTGGCAGCACAACATTTTGAAAGTTTGAGTGGATTTGGGTTGCCTGTAAAACTTTTGCTTGGCGCGACTAAGCAAAAAATGGCTTTGTACCGAGAAATTGCCAATGGCGAAAGCAAAATTGTGGTGGGGACGCACGCCTTAATTGCGGAAAAAGTGAAGTTCAAGGAGTTGGGTTTGGTGGTGATTGACGAACAGCACCGATTTGGTGTGAAACAACGACAAAAATTGTTAAAACATGGTGCTAAAATGCCACATTTATTGTCAATGACCGCCACGCCCATTCCGCGCTCATTGCAGTTGACGCTATTCGCCGAGATGAATATGTCAATTTTGAATGAATTGCCGAAAGGTCGCAAAGAAATCAAGACGGAGCTGGTTTCGCCGAACTCGCTGGATGCGATGTTTGAGAAAATCCGACTTGAAATTGCGCAAGGTCGGCAAGTATATTACGTTTGTCCCGCCATTTTGGACAATGAAGAAAGCGACATCGCAAACGTGGAAAAAGAATTCGCTGTTTTGCGACAAAAGTTTGACAACGTAGGATTATTGCACGGCAAAATGCCGTCTGGCGAAAAGGATGCGACCATCCAAGCGTTCGCTATGGGGAAATTGGCAATTTTGGTGGCGACTACTGTGGTAGAGGTGGGAGTGAACGTGCCAAATGCTAGCGTGATTGTGGTGCGAGGTGCCGACAGGTTTGGTTTGGCGCAATTGCACCAATTGCGAGGGCGCGTGGGGCGCGGAGTTTACCAAAGCCACTGTTTTTTGGTGAGTTCAGACTCTGCTCGTCCCAGCCGAAGATTGCAAGAAATCGCCAAAAGCAATGACGGGTTTTATTTGGCTGAAAAAGATTTGGAGTTGCGTGGCCCTGGCGAGATTTATGGCTCCATGCAACACGGCGCTTTGAATTTGCGCGTTGCGACTATCACTGACACAAAACTGATTGCAAAAGTGCAAAAAGCGGTGAAAGCGTTCGTTGCAAGTGGCGAAACGCTGGAAAAATATCCGGAGTTGCTTGAGGTGGTGAAAAATTACCAGCGACTGACGATGCTAAATTGATGCGTAAGATTTTTCAAATTTTAAGCATTTTTTAAGGAAAAATTTCTATAAGTGTGGTAATATAAAAGACATGTTTTCACGAACTATCCTCTCTGATAAAAAATCTGAAAAAATTGCCACTCACCAACGGTTGGTGCGGGCGGCTAGGCGCAAGTTGCAAGATTATTTGCCCGAAAATCAAGTTTTTCCGTTGGCTAAAGAAATCAATCATTTTGAGGGTAAAAACGGCCCAGATGGTTTGCTCAGTAAACATAACGTGGCGGACGAACCGCACCAGTTTATTGACCCCAAGCACCCCGATGGCGAACTTTTGGGTTATATCCGCAATCATCTGTATAACCTGCATGAGGCGTATCAACATAATGACCGCGTGAAGATGGCATTTGAGGCAGCGTGGGGCGAGCATATGATTGTGGACGGGTTGACACCAGCGCACCAGCAGCCGTTCAAGGAGCAACTACGTGAATTAGACCCCCGCGATCTGGCGGAAACCAACAGTGTTTTGAAGCGGATTTTTATGCCGGGTGACAGCCTGAAAGAATATTTTATCAAAAACTGGAAAAAAATAGGCCCGAAAGGTTTGGGCACTAACCACATTTTGTTTGAAGCGGGAATTGATTTTATCACCATGCCACTTTCACCCAAAAAACTAATTCCTGACTTGGAGCAATCAGAGGTAGAAGCAGCGAAACAAGGAAACTTTACCGAACTCTACATTGCGGCAATCCATAAAATTGCAGGATATAAAATGTTTGAAAGATACGTAGCGGAGGGCTGGACAACCGATTTGGCGGAAGATGTCCGCGCCAAATTATTGCCAGAAGCCGTTAAGATGGTGACGTTGGGGTGGATACAGGGGATTTTTTATGGCGATTAGAATTATCGCGGGCAGTCTTGGCGGTCGCATTCTCAAAACACCGCGCAGTCACAAAACGCACCCGATGGGCGAAAGGGAAAGAGCGGCGATTTTTAATGCGATTTCTCACGATTTGGCAAATGCCAAAATCTTGGATTTGTTCGCTGGTAGTGGCGCGCTGGGTCTTGAATCGCTGAGTCGCGGTGGTCGTTTGGCGGTTTTTGTTGAAAAAGACCATTTAGCGCAAAAAATCCTTGCTGAGAATATTGCGGCGCTGGGGGTTAGACCGCAAACGATTTTGCACAACATGAACGCGCGAAATATTTTTAATTTGGGTGAAAAATTTGATATTATTTTCGCCGATCCGCCTTATCATCAACCACAATGGAATATTATCCAAAAACTGGGGCAGATTTTAGCAAAAGGAGGAAAATTGATTATTAGCCGCCAAAAAGGAATGCCGTTGCCAGAGCTTTCTGGCTTGGTCGTGACTTCGTCCAAGATTTATGCGGGGGCAGCGATTGACATATTAGAGGGGATAAATGAGTTTTGAAGAATTAGAAAAACAGATTTATGCTTTTTTAGCAGAAACCAAGATTTTTGCAAAAGGTGACCAAAAATTGAAACGCATGCAAGATTTAATGAGTTCCCTTGGCAATCCGCAAAACAAATTGAAAGTTTTACATATTGCTGGCACTAGCGGCAAAACTTCCACCAGTTATTTTGTCGCCGAATTTTTGAGGCAGGCGGGACAAAAAGTGGGGCTGACGGTTTCACCACACGTTGTTGACGTGCGGGAACGCGCGCAAATTAACATGGCGGTTTTGGAAAAAGAAGTTTACGTAAAAGAAATGGCGGAGTTTTTTGGCTTAGTGAAGTCTGGCAATCAACGCCCGTCATACATGGAGTTTTTCATGGGATTTTTCTATTATTTGGCGGAAAAAATGAAGTTGGATTATGCGGTGGTGGAAACAGGTTTGGGCGGGCTTTATGACGCTTCAAATGTGGTGACTTTGCCAGACAAAATCTGTTTGATTACCGACATTTTTTATGACCATACGGAGATTTTGGGTGACACTTTGACGGAAATTGCGCGACAAAAAGCTGGCATTATCCAACCCAACAATCAAGTTTTCATGTTTGAGCAACCGTCTGAAGTGTTGCAGGAAGTCGTTGGCACGGCTAATCAGAAAAGAGCGCTAATGCACTTTGTGGAAGATGAGTATTTCAACATTTCTCCCAGATTTCAGTCGCGTAACGCCAGCTTGGCACTTGCAGCGGTGAAGTTTGCGCTCAGTCGTGACAAAAAGGAACGTTTGACGCAAGCGCAAATCAACCAAAGTCTCAAAATCACGATACCGGCGCGGGCAGAAGAGTTCACATATCAAGGCAAGTGTGTGGTGATTGATGGTGCGCATAATCCGCAAAAACTGGCGACTTTTGCGAGGCATATTATTGGAAAGTATGGCAACAAAAAGGTGGCGCTAATCGTTGCTTTTGGCTCCAACAAAGCAGCAAGTTTGCATGAAAATCTACAAAAACTTTTGTTGCTTTCCCACTCCATCACCTTGACTACTTTTCGAGATTTAAGCGTAGAAACGTCTTTTCGCGAATCTTTGGACATAAAAGTCGTGCAAAAAGTCGCCCGAAATAACGGTTTTTTTGACATTAAAGTTATCAAAAATCCCGTTGAAGCTTTACGCGAAACAGCAAAAAGCGATAGCGAAGTTATTGTAGTCGTAGGGTCGTTCTTTTTATTAAACCACATTCGCCCTGTGCTGGCAAATTGCGCTTAAAACGCTAAAAGTGCTATACTTTGTTTATGCTTAAAAAACTCAAGCAACTTTACTTTTGGCGAAACTTGGCGATATATTTCACGTTCTTTTCTTTTGTGGGGCATTGGCTGGAAATATTGGTGGCGGTCTTTAGCAAATATTTTTTGAATTATGAAATTGGCTACGGCATCATGAACAATTTCACGGAGCCTTATAATATTTACGGTTTGGGTGCGGTCGTCTGCATCTTAATCGTAACAGCCCTCCCCAAAAAAATTACCAAAAATATCTTTTTGCAATACTTGGTTAATGTCGTGGTTTGCGCAGTGGTGGAATATGTTTCGGCGCTGATTATCGTTTGGCGGTTCGGCAAGAACATTTTTTGGGATTACAGCCATTTGCCATTCAACCTGCACGGGCATGTCCACTTGCTCAACTCCTTGCTTTTCGGGCTAGCGGCGACCATTTTCGTGAGAATTATTTATCCGTTTTTGGAAAAATGCTTAAAAGCCCTCCACCCCAAACTTGTCAATGCCATCTTCGTTTTTATGATAATAATTTTCTTATATTTTTCGGTTATTTATTGGAAATAAATTAGTGGCGCAATAGCCTGTAGGTGCGAAAAGTAACTGATTTTAACTATTTGAAAAATAGCTTAAACGTGTATAATAAAGTATATGAGTAAAATATTTAAGCGAACCAAGATTTTAGCAACTATCGGGCCTGCCGTCAATTCGTTTGACGCAATTTATGATTTGATTGATGCGGGGGTGAATGGTTGCCGGCTGAACTTTTCGCACGGCAATTATGAAGAGCGAGAACAACAACTAAAGTGGATTCGCGAAGCGTCCGAAAAACGCAAGAAAAATGTGGCGATTATCCAAGATTTGCAAGGCCCGAAAATCCGGTTAGGCGAGCTAAAAGACAACCATTTGCTGGTCAAAAAAGATGACGAACTGATTTTGGATTATATGGCAAAAGAGCATGACGGTGGAATGACTTTGCCAGTGCAATACAACTTGGCGGAAAAAGTCAAAGTGGGCGATCCGGTATTTATTTTTGATGGCAAAATTAAAACTAAAGTTATTGAAATAGTGTCGGATACCGCTATTAAATTACTCGTTGAAAATGATGGTTTTTTGATGAGCAAAAAAGGCTTGAACTTGCCCGATACGGATTTTGGTGGCGATATTATTACTGAAAAAGACATGCGGGATATTGAATGGGGTGTTGGCAAGGATTTTGATTTTGTGGCGTTGTCGTTTATTCAATCGGTGGCGGATATTGACAATTTGCGACAAATATTGGTTTCTCTCGGATCAAATGCGCAAATCATCGCAAAGATTGAAACCAAAAAAGCCATTGAAGACGATGAAGCTATGCGCGCCATCGTAACATCTACGGACGCGATTATGGTGGCTAGGGGCGATATGGCGGTGGAGGCTGGTGCAGAAGTGGTGCCGGTGGTTCAGCGAAAATTGGTGGAGTTTTGTCGCGAACAAGGGAAGTTGTGTATCGTGGCGACTCAAACGATGGGGTCAATGGTGGAAAATCCGGAGCCGACTCGTGCAGAGGTGAACGATGTGGCAACGGCGGTAATTCAAGGCGCTGACGTGGTGATGTTGTCGGACGAAACCGCAAATGGCAAATATCCAATTGAAACGGTGCGCGAAATGAAAAAAATTATACTTTACACGCAAAATCATATCGGCGTGGACAAAATTGATTTAGTCAAACACGAGCAGGTTGATATTGTGGCGCATTCTGCCGTGCGATTGGCGGAAAAAATTGAAGCGGATTTGATTGTGACGGAAACCGGTAGCGGTCTGACTGCCACCTCAGTTGCGTCCCACCGCCCCAGCATGCCAATTATTAGCGTCACCAGTCATCAGCGTGTGGCGCAACAACTTGCCTTGATGTACGCTAATTCAGCTTTTGTGCGAGCTTATACCGAAACTTATGGCTTGGATTTGGTCAAGGAGCTGAAAGAGACGGGATATTTGCAGGGCGAGAACCTAAAAGTGGTGATTGTGTCTGGACACGAGCGCAAAGTGGGCGGTGCGGATACAATCCGTTTAAGAATAATTTAGGAGGAAAATGTTTGACAAAAAAACAATTCGTGATATAGACGTGGCGAATAAGAACGTTTTAGTGCGTGTGGATTATAATGTGCCGATTGAGAATGGTAAGGTAACAGACGATTTGAGGATTAAAGAATCGCTTGCGACTATTAGATATTTGTTGGAGCGTGGCGCGCGCAAGATTTTCTTGATTTCTCACCTCGGACGACCAGACGGCAAGACGGTGCCAGAATTGTCGCTAGCGCCGGTGGCAGACAAACTGCGAGAATTATTGGAACTGCCGGTGTCGTTCGCGGAAACTAAGGGCGAAGAAAAAGTCGTGCTGCTGGAGAACTTGCGCTTTTCGCCACAAGAAGAGGAAAATGATGCGGAGTTTGCCAAAAAATTGGTTGAATTAACAAAAGCGGAATTGTTCGTGCAAGACGGCTTTGGTGTGGTACACCGCGCTCATGCCTCAACTGTCGCCATCACCCAATTTTTGCCGAGTGTGGCGGGATTTTTGTTGGAAAAAGAAGTGGAAAACATTAAAAAAGCGGTGGAAAATCCCGCGCGACCGCTCCTTTTCATCTTGGGTGGAGCGAAAGTTGACGATAAGGTGCCGCTGCTTAATCGTTTCCAAACTTTGGCTGATACCATTGCAATCGGTGGCAAAATTGCCAACACTTATCAAAAAACCTCTGACAAAGAAGTTTTGCCGGTGGATTTTGTTTATGGTGAAGATGGCAAGGCGTATGACATCGGCGAAAAATCTACTGAAAAAATCATAGAACTGATAAATGTGGCGCAAACTATCATTTGGAACGGCACGCTCGGCATGACCGAAGACCCTCGTTTCGCCAAAGCGTCCGAAAGGGTCGCGACAGCCATCGGTCAATCAAAAGCGTTCTCAATTATCGGCGGTGGCGACACGGCGGGATTTGTGCTTGAATACCAAAAATCTCACCCCGAACTGCGATATTCCTTGATTTCCACCGGTGGGGGCGCGTCACTGGAACTAATGTCGGGCGAAGAATTACCCGGCGTGAAAGCATTATTAACTTTTATGGCTTAATCACTTCGTCAATCAGCCCGTATTTCACCGCCTCTTCCGCGCTCAGCCAAAAATCACGGTCAACGTCTTTTTCGATTTCTTTCAAGGATTTTCCGGTATTTTTTGCCAAGATTTCGTTCAAGCGTTTTTTGAGGAAGATGGCTTCTTTTAAGGTAATTTCTTGGTCGGTGACTTTCCCCTCAGTGCCAGAACTGGGTTGATGAATCATCAAACGTGCATTCGGTAGCACAAAGCGCTTGCCTTTTGTACCAGACGACAACAAAAACGCCCCCATGGAAGCCTGCAAACCAATGCCAATTGTCTGGACATTTGGCTTAATATATTGCATAGTATCATAAATCGCCAGCCCGTCATACACCGACCCGCCAGGCGAATTGATATAAAACTTGATATCTTTTTTCGGGTCTTGATAAGCGAGGTGCAAAAGTTGCGCCACCACCAACGAAGCGGTGTGCGAATTGACTTCTTCGCTGAGAAAAATCACCCTTTCATTCAAAAGCCTTGAGAAAATGTCAAAAGCTCTTTCGCCCTGACTAGTTTCCTCAATCACGGTTGGCACTAAATAATTCTTCGGTTTCATTTTGTTCCTTTCAATATTTGGCTGCAATAATTTATATCATACGTTGTGATTATAACGCACTTTAGCACTCATTGCAAGCGACTGCTAGTTGGTCGTCAAGGACATCTTGACGTGCTTGTTCTTATGAATTATACTACTTATAGTTACGTTAAAGTTAGGCATTAAGGAGAGGTAAACTAATGAAAAAACTAAATCAAGTGCGATTTGTTAAAAAGGCCGCCACGAACAAGAGAGAGAGAGAGAGAGAGAGAGAGAGAGAGAGTGTGAGAGAGAGAGAGA
>JAITKW010000057.1 GCA_031278275.1 Candidatus Nomurabacteria bacterium
ACCGTATTCCAGTTGCATTTCCATGGCAACTTGTCCATAAGTACGCACGGCATCTTTCAATCTTGTATAAGCCCCCTCTGATGATGGAGAAATATTTGTGATACTGGGATAACAACTGCCGTAATCGCTGCCGTCTGGATCATAAAAAATAATGTTATTTTCTGAGAAAAAGATTTCATCAGAATCCGATAAAACCGCAAAGACAGGGGTATTTGACAAAAAGAGCGCACCGAGTGTCATGAAGATAGCCAAACGATAAAGGAATTTTTTCATACCAAATCCACCACCCACTTTCGGCGATTCTCGCTAAAAGTCATCATAGAAAAGATTTTAGTGCCATCAAACTTTTTCAAAGCTTGGGCGAGTACGGTTTTTTGGTTACGTAATTCTTCAATATTGTAGTTTTCTTCAACCCCCCAACCATATGGTGTCGGATAAAGTGAGGCGATATAAGTCGGGTCAAGTTTGCCGTCAATGTAATCTTCAATTACTGCCAAATATTTCACAACTTCTTCCTTGCGTATGCCAGATTTTCGCGCAAGCTGTCCTTCAAAAGTGTTGTCCTCAGGGTGCGCTTCATCATATCCTTCCAGCATCGCCACGACTGGACTTTTATTGCCGGTATTTTCAAACCCACCCATGTTTTCCACAATTCGGTTATCTTCAATATATTGCTGATAATAAACCATTTCAGAATCCCAGTATTTATTTTTGTCGGTAGCAACGCAATTTTCGCCATAAACCCAGCCACTATCAAGGGCTTCTGTGGTTTGTCCGGCTTCCACTAAGTCCATAATTTCTCCGGCAATTGGCACCAAACCAACAATAGTACTTGCCACAGAGCTCTTTGACACGGGATTCAAAAATTCGTCTATAATGCTCGCGTCATTGGTGCCAAAAGTGGAGCCACGATTGGAGCAAAATACAATATAAGCATATAAGTTAGAGCCGGTTTTAATTTGTTCGTTGCCGTCTGGATATAAAGAAGAGTCAGCGTAAACGTCCGTTCCAGTATAAGTGTGGGGAATGATGTTGTCAAAACCGTCACTATTGGCGTTGGTTATGCACCTGCCCCAATCGGTAAGATTGCCGAGTTCATCTCTCATAACGCCAACAGGAGAATGGTATTGGTCGCAAAGGTCAGTTTCCAAGATAAAATTATGCTGTCTTTCGTTATATCCGCCAGTAAGCCATTTATTGGGCGCTTGAAATGGCATGGAATAAACTTTTTCCATAATTTCGTCTGGGTCAATTTTTTTGGTTGAGGTGTCGGAAACAAAATATGGCTGGCAGTAAATATCCCCTTCCGCACCGATACTATTCAGCGCCGGACAATCGCCTTTATTGCCCTCAAATTCAACATCATCAAGCGCACTGGCAGTTGGCAATAAGGTCACGGCAGATTGCTTGGTCAAAGCGCCAAGCGTGGAAAGAGTTTGAGTAATGGTGGGAAAGTTGCTGAAAAAAGGCAGAGCTTTAGACACCACGCTACCAAAAAAAGTATTTTTATTCGTGATGTCAAACGGGCTATAGGTTTGTCTATCCAGTTCGGCGTTCATGGCGATGACCTTTTTTTGTTCACGGCGAAATGCCAAAACTCTGGCACTGTCCGCTGGACTGCCGCCGCCAGTTTGGTGATTGCTAGATTGATAAGCGTGCGATCCGGAAACTAAGGCATTACCGACATCTTCGCCACTAATATCACTAACTAAATCTTGCACAAAAACATTCGCAATTTTTGGCAAAAATGCCCCGACTAGTGCGGTAATCCCAGTTGCTAAAACGACTTTTCCGCCAAATTTCACAAAAACTTTGCCAAGTGCCTTAATGCCACTTTTAATCAGACTTCCGATGCCGAGTGTGCCGATTGTGATGGCAACAGAGGCAATTGCTGCGATAGCTTTAGTTCCCATACAGCCTTGCAATGTGTTTTTTGTCACACCAAGACCTATTAATGCCCCCTCCATAGAGTATCTTGTTTCGCTAATGCCGTCTTGATTAGCGGGGCTTCCTGTGGTCACCCACGCCATGCCGGAAGCTTCCATGGGGGTTTCTGGTTCGGCTCCGGCGACATCATAAATATTATCATTTTCGTCTACATCTTGTAGCACGGCTGGTTCAGTTAAGATGTTGCTAAACTCGTGAATTGGACTGCCATCGCCCTCTCCGGCTTTAGCTTTGTCTACAGATTCCGCAAATGATGAGGCGTAATCTATCAATTTTGCTAGCACCATCGCGGCCGCAATTGCACCAACGGCCGCCACGCCCAATCTGAGTCCACACGCTAAGTCAGATGCGCCAGCGATAGCGCTGATTTTGGTTGAAAAACTGTTTTTGGCTGAGGTACGTGCGGCGATTTTGTCGGGGTTGCTGTTGTCAACATCTGTTAGCTGGCGACCACCAATTTCACTATCACTTGAAGTTAATCTGCGCTCCGTAGCGTCCGGGCTGTCTTCTGTGGGGGCGGATTTGTTGGATCCAGTATCACCATCAACGTCCAACTCCCCTGCTTTTGCCTTAGCCGCCATAGCTTCAATAAAAGCGCGATTGCCAGCCTCTCGGTCATTGACGTTGGCGATATAATTTTTGAATAAATTGCGTGTCACGCTCCACTTGCTGAGAAAGCGCACTGCCAATCGGTCAAACCAACCAGCAAATCGCCCCGCCCACGTGCGCGACCCGTTCAAGTAGCCGTTGCGGAAATTGGGATTAGTGTTGAAAAAAGTTTCAAACTCAGCGGCGGTAACAATTTTTTTCACACCGGTGCCATCGTCAAAAAGCATAACCCTAGATCGCAGCATTCCATCACTATCCAACAAGTCGTCCACGCTATCAGTGTCGGCTATTCTTTTGATATTACCATCAAAGTTCCCATCCGCATCAACTGGGAAAGCGCCCTTATCATAGATTTCAATGCCCTGTTTTTTCAACGCAGTCTGCCGTTTGTCAGAGATGCTTTTATACTTTAGTTCGTTGAAAGAAAACAGCTTTTTTCTGGTCGGGTCGGTGCGTTCGTCTAGCAAATTTTTGCTAATGCTTTTAGTGCGTAAATTCGTCCCTATTTCCAATGAATTAAAATCTTCCACCAACATTTCTAGCACATGAAACGGCAAAATTGCTTGCGATCCAAAAATTGTGAGCGCGCCAGCCACGATTAAACCAGCCACCAGCCCGACTGGGCCGAATTTTTTGATGAGTTGGCGGGGAATGCCGATTTGGGGAAAAGCTTTGTTGAACGGCGAGTTTTTGTCACAACGGTCGCCGGTTACTTTGTTATCAAAAGGCGGTGGTGGTGGCGGTGGCGGCGTGGCGTTTTCGGCTTCATTACTACTACCAACGGTGGATTTGTCGGAAATGGGTTTTTGTTTCTTTTCGGCTTTTTTCTCTGCGTCTTTAAGGCTACCCAGCTGCCCCGCAGCCGCACTTTTCCAATCGGGTTTAATATCAGACTGAACAGAATCCTTGAAACGATA
>JAITKW010000039.1 GCA_031278275.1 Candidatus Nomurabacteria bacterium
TTGATACCAGCCTGCTCCGCCGGCGAACCACTCACCACTTTTTGCACCATCACCGCCCCAAAATTACTCTGCACATCAGACGGCACCGTAAATTGATTTGACAAAATACGTGGCATACCAATTAAAGCGACCACTGTAAAAATTACAACGGCAGCCAGCCAATTCATCGCCACTCCAGCGAACAAAATCTTGGTTTTTTGCCAAAAACTCGCTGCGCCATAAGTTCCCTTGCCTTTCGCCGCGTCTGACTCTCCTTTCATTTTGCAAAATCCGCCAATCGGCAACCAATTCAAAGACAAAATCAGTCCAGATTTCAATTTTTTTGACCAAGCTTTTGGCGGGAAACCAATACCGAACTCCTCCACCACCACACCAGATTTACGCGCTGCGATGAAATGCCCAAATTCGTGCGCAATCACCAGTAACATCAAAACCAAAAGTCCAATTAAAATCCCTAAAATTACCATATTCTATATTCTATCACGCCCATTCCAAAAACTCCACAAAAAAGAATGCTTTTTTTATAAAAAGCATTCTTTTGTAATTAGACTCCGCTGTTATTGTTGGTCTTCGTCACCCAAGCGTTTTTTGGCAACTACCACGATTCCGCCAGCCACAGTTGCTACTGCCAAACTCGCCAAGATACTTGATGTGGCCGCACTGTCATCAGCGCCAAACAGCCCTGTATCTGGTGCTAGTTTCTGTTGTTTCACGCCGTTATCCACTAACGTGCCAGCCGCCGCCAATTGCCCGCCATCTTTGTCAACTACACCCTCGCCAGTTTCCAAAGTACCTTTATTATCTATAACGAGGTCTTGCAACTTGTCCAATTGATCTTTGTCAACCACAATTATTTTGCCACTGGCCGTCACAGTCTTCACCTTAAAATCAATCTTCGTCAAATCAGCTTTTGTGATGTTGATATTATGCGCCGTCATGTCCACAATGAAATCTTTAGTGTCAATCCCAACGTATCCCGTAATGAAATTGATGTATTCCAAATCACTAGTAGTCACCTCAGCTGTCACGTCTGTAGGAGCCAAAACGACTTCCTCCGTCTTCGCCAAAGCTGCCTTGAATTGACCAGCAAAAGTTGCGTCAACCAACCCCGTGGCATCTGGAGTGCCATCATTATCAAAGTCATCACCCAGCACCTGATAAATAGCTATAATCGCCGAACGAACATCGTTCATGGAACCCGTAAGTGTCAACTTTTTGCATGTCCCATTATTCAAAGCGTCTATTAGCGCTGTTGTTTCGGCTGGGTCAGCAAGACCGTATCGCGCCTTGTCAAGCACCGGATTGGCACCGGCAGTATCACTCTCCGCCTTACCCGTAATTGTACAATTTGCGACATCAAAACTTGATGCCAAAACCGTACCACCACTAAATAACCCCGCCACACCCAAGCTCGCTACAATTGCCACAACTGACAAAAATTGTTTCTTCATTTCTCTCTCCCTTAAAATGATTATTGTCCCACAATATACACCATCTTGTTTCAAATTGCAAGCCTTTCCCCAAAAATGTTAGCATAAAATAAAAACGAAACACTTCAAGCCACACCTTTCATATCGGCACAGAACTTCAAAAAACCGCCAAAACCCTACCGCCCGTGTCGCCGCTGCCGCGAGGCATATTCATTTAATATCGCATCAACATCGCCCACCGCCATATCCGGCCAAAACTTTTCCACCCACATCATCTCCGCATAACTAATCCGCCACAACATAAAATTGGAAATCCGCTGCTCGCCCGATGTCCTGACCAACATATCCATTGGCGGAATCTCGGCATGGTAAATATACTTATCAATCAATTTAGTCGTCACTTTCTTAACGCCACTGTCCACAATCTTTTGGCAAGCCTCCGCAATCTCCAACTGCCCGCCGTAATTAAAGCACAACCCCAAAGTCCCACTTCGGTTATTTTTCGTCAATTCCTCCCCTTTCTCCATCAAACCGACCAATTTTTTGCTAACATTTTTCGTGCGACTGCCCAAAAACACCACCCGAATATCCTTTTTATGAAGTTTTTTCACTTCGCGATCAAAGTAACTTTCAAACAAGTGCATTAAATAATCAACTTCTTCTTTTGAACGATTCCAATTTTCGGTGGAAAAAATAAAAGCCGTGACAAACTTCACTCCTCGCTCAAAAGTCACTTCCACAATTTCTTTAAGCACTTCAAAGCCCTTTTTGTGCCCCTGAATTGACGGCAAACCGCGCGCTTTCGCCCATCGCCGATTACCATCAACAATATATCCGACATGCTCAAGTGTCATAATCGCATGATTTCCGCCGACTTATCAGCAAAAGCTTTTTCTATTTTGTCTTGAAACTCTTTTATCAAATCATCTAAAGCTTTTTCCAGCCTCTTTGCCTCATCTTCAGACAGCGCCTTTTCGTCTTTCAGTTTCTTTACTTCTTTCCTGCCATCTTCCCGCACGCCACGCAAACCAATTTTGGCGGTTTCCGTCCTTTCGGAAGCGTTTTTCACCACTTCTTTCCGGCGCTCCTCTGTCAAAGCTGGAATTGGCACTCTCACCACCCGCCCATCATCTGACGGGTTCAGCCCCAAAGATTGATCCATGCTAATCGCCGCTGTAATTGCCTGAATTGTACTCGGGTCAAACGGCGTAATTAACAACATCGTAGCGTCCGCCGCCGTCACGTTTGCCACCTGATTCAAAGGCATTAGCGAGCCATAAGCCTCCACCCTAACGCTACCCAACATATCAGGGTGCGCCCGCCCCGTTCGCACTTTGCTGATTTCCGTGTTAAACCGCTCCAAAACTTCCGACATCTTTTTCCTAAAAATCTCAATGTTAAACATATTCCTCCTATTTCCTACCTCATGTTACCACATTGCCACCAAACTCTGCAAATTAAATCTTACCTCAGTTCAAACGCCCTCCGTCACCCCAAGCTCAACCCGCCGGAACTGCCGCACCGAAATGTTTTCGCCCGTCTTTGCGATATAAGTTTTAATAAACTCTCCCACCGTCTTGCTATCATCTAAAATATACGCTTGCGTCAACAAAACCTTGTCCTCAAAATACTTCGCGACCTTGCCATCAATAATCTTCGCCAAAACCTCAGCTGGCTTTTTGGCATTCTTCACATCTTTCTTCATCTCCGCTTCCGCCTCCGTTATCACCCGCTTTTTTTCCTTTTTCGGAATATCACTTTCCGAAACATACAACGGACTCATGGACGCTACTTGCATGGCAAGATAATGCGCCAACTCCTTGAACTCCGGCGTTTTCGCCACAAACGATGTTTCGCAGTTCACCTCTACCAAAGCCCCAATCCGTCCATCATGCACATAGCCCTCAATCAGCCCCTCGCGCGTTTCGCGGTCGCCTCGTTTTTCCGCTTTCGTCAAACCTTTCTTGCGCATAGCGGCTAAAGCCTTGTCAAAGTCACCGCCCGCACTCACTAAGGCATTTTTCGCGTCCGTCAACCCCGCACCGGAAAGTTCTTTCAACTTTTTAATATCCTCAACCTTAATCTTGCTTGTCATCTTGCCCCTCCTTTTTTATGCCCTCTTTCACCGCGTCCGCAAAATATTCCGCAATAATTTGCACGCTTTTGATAGCGTCATCGTTTGCCGGAATTACAAAATCAATTCCAGTCGGATCAGCATTCGTATCCACCAAAGCAAACACCGGAATATGCATTTTTTTCGCTTCTTTTACCGCATTTTTTTCATCATGTGCGCCAAACACCACCACCGCACCCGGCTTGCCCGACAAATCTTTAATCCCACCATATCGCGTATTCAAAAAATCAATTTCTTCTTGGTATCTTTGCACTTCTAATTTTGAATAACGCTTTTCCAACTCGCCCGAAGCCATGCGCTTTTCAAGAGAAACCAACTTTTTTATCTGCTTGTTGATAGTTTCCGTATTCGTCAAGGTCCCGCCAATCCATCGCTCTGTCACATAAGGTTGCCCCACCGCCTCCGCCATCGTCTTAATCACGTCTTTAATCTGTTTCTTCGTCCCCACAAACAAAACTTTCTTGCCCCCAGCCACAATCTTGCCAACCGCCGGCAAAGCCTCTTTCAAAGCTTCCACCGTCTTTTCCAAGTTAATAATATGGCTATCTTGCCGTTTGGAATGAATGTATTCCGCCATTTTCGGGTGCCACCGCGAAGTTTTGTGCCCAAACTGCACCCCCGCCTCATACAACGCTTTAATATCAATTTCTTTCGCCATCTTTTCCTTTCTCACCACTGGAACTTTCTATCAGGAAAACCGCCCCAGTTGCTTCATTTATTTTATTATAATAACAACCATACCAAACCCGCCTCAAAAAATCAAGTGCTCTGCTTTTGTAAATATTTTTCGCCACTTTACAATTTCGCAATTGTTTGCTACACTAAGGGACAATTATGAAAAAAGATTTACACAGAGCAGATTATCGTCCAGTGGTGTTTGTGGACGAAACGGCAAAGTTTTCGTTCCTCACAAAATCCACTGTCGCCACCACCGAAACTATCAAATGGGAAGATGGCGAGGAATATCCCTTGTTTAAGGTGCAGATTTCTTCCGCTTCTCACCCGTTTTACACCGGCGAAGAAAAGATTATTGACACTGAGGGGCGAGTTGACCGTTTCAAGGCCAAGTTTGCCAAAGCCAAAGAGCTCAAACAACAGCTGACCAGCAAGGCCCAAAAAGCCAAAAAAGAAGCCACCAAAAAGTCCAAAAAAGCTGCGACCATCACCAAATAACCCTTACATTTCTTACATTCTCGCCTGCACCGCCTTTGCCGCCACCGCAATCGTTTTCCACGTGCTATCGTCCGTCATCACCACCAAAACATAATCTCCGTCCGCAACATAAACAATTCCTGCGTCATGCAGCAGCCCGTCCAACCACCCGACCTTATCCGCCACCACCCCGTTAGTACCCGCTGGAATACCATTACGATGTACCTGCTTTTTCATCAACTCCAACAATTTCTCACACGACTGCTTGCTGGCAAAAGTCCCATCGTATAACTTCGTCAACATCAAAGCCAAATCGTTCGCCGAAGTCCGCATGTCGTCATACTTAAATGTTGTAGCCGTTGCACCAATTGCCTGACTCTCTTTCGCCACATTCTCAAAACCTTTTTTGTCCAACCACCATTTCGCGCACTCATTATTGCTTTCCAAAATCATCACTTCAAAACAATATTCCAAAGAATTGCCATTATATGATTTGTCCGTCCACTGCGCATCGCCCCTGTCAATCGCTTGCAAAATGGAGTACGCCACGAATATTTTATAAGTTGAAGCCGCCGTCCACACCTTGTCGCCACGAATATCAAACTCGCCACCAAGCTCCACCAACTCCCGATTACCCCCAGACAAATCCACCAACTTCACAGCAAACCCCTCTCCCGAAAATCGCTCCATCAACTCCTTTTGCAACCCCGCAAGATTATTTTCATATTCCGTGCGCCCAATATATTGATAAGAATACGGTGTCAAAACAATTCCTATCTCGCCATCAAACTCCTCCGCCAACAACCTTTCCAAGTTCATGGTCAATTCGTCATAATCCACCGATTTATCGTCATCTTTCCCGCGCGAAATCACTAATCCGTATTCATCAACCTTAAAATACCCCGCCTTAATCATAATTTTATCTTCAAAATTATTCGCAAAATACTGCCGCAATTTGAAATCATCAACCGTTGCCACCGCCTCATTACCTCCCGCCCGAAAACTCACCATCTCCGCCATCGCTTCAAACGGAACCATATATTTTTCGTCCATATACGAAAAATTAACACCGTTCATGAGTGTCGCTTTCACGTCCGCTAGTTTTGGCTCAATTTCCGCCGCACTCAAACTCGCCGGCACCACCGCCGCCACCAACCTGATTGACGTTTCTTTGTCGGCGCGCAATTTCAATTTTTCCAAAACTTCTCTCAAAGCCTTGTTGTCATATTGATACCCCGCTTTTTCCTTTTCAACCACAAACTCCGCACCCGAAAAATGCAAGGTTGCGTCAACTGGCTCGGTCGGAACATATTCCTCAAGGTTTTCCATGTCCAAGGCGACCTCTGGCGCAAAATCAACGCCAAAACCAAACAGCCTGAACAATGACGAAAACGGTATCGCACGTTGCCAAAACGGATATTCAATTGCTGTTTCCACCGATTTTTGCGCGGAAATCTCTGCCTCCGCCAACGAAAAAGTTGAAATCCGAGAACCCGAAATGTCTTCCACGCTCACTTTTTGGGACTTATAAAGCGCTTCCAGCGTCCCCGTTGCCTCCACCGCCGTCATGCCACTCACCCATCCGCCGTTCACGCGCGCCAGCCAAAAAAACTGGTCTTTCGGATAAAACAACTGCAACAACACTGACAGTGCGCCCAGCAAGAACACCACCAGCAAAAGTTTAATCTTCAGACTCATGCCCTTCTTAAACTGCCTTCTCCTACCAAACGCCATACTTTCATTTTACTTTCTATGGAAAAATATATCAACAATTTTATATGGCATTTTCCTAAATATCGCCCAGCTAACAACCATCGTAATTGTCAAAATACCCGCCACACTACCGTCATAAAACATCATACAGCCCAATATCCCCGCACGCAGGCCATAAAACAACAGCCGATTTGGCCAACCACGATTTTTATCGTCCAAAGACACGCCCGTCAACCCACCAAAAACCGTCTTCCCGCCAAAAAACAGCGGAACAACAAATTGCATAATCACAAAACAGCTAATCTGAGTGACAAGCCACCATTCTCGCCACGCCATGCCCAAAAAATACGCAGGCGAAATAATTATCAACGCCAACACCCCGCCCAACAAACAATCCGCCACAAAAACAACCATTCTTTGGATAATGCCCGGATTAGTATTAACACCCTCTCTTTTTTTCAATTTGGAAAAGTTGGGCAAAAACCCCGCCAAGCCAAACCCTATCATCGCGCCCAACGTATTAAACATCAAATCGTTAACATCAAACAAACGATAACTGCACGGAAAAATCCCAAACGCCCCAGTCAACTGAGCAGTTTCAATCAATAGCGCCGTCAAAAGCGCCACAAAAACCGTCACCAAAAGTTTTTTGCCAAACAAATTGCGCAAAAATACGCCGAGTGGCACAAAAAACACCACGTTGGCAATTATTTGCAAAGTCGCTTTCACTCCCTCTTCTTTAATGTCAAACAAAAATTGTATTGGATTAAGTTGTGGCGACAAGTGCTTGCCAACACAAAAAGCTTCCGGATCGTCCGGCAATGGATATAAAGTGAAAGCAAACAACGCCAAGACATACAAAAATAACAGATAAATCACCACCATTCGCCGCACATAAACTTTATGAAAGCGAATATATTGCACCAAAAGCACTGGCAACGTCAAAAATAATGCCATGAACGGCCACAAAAACACCGCAAACAAAAACGAATTAGAAAAGTTGCTAATAAAATCCCACATGCACCCATTTTACCATAATTTTTGTTTGTTGCTTGTTGTTTGTGGGGGGGGGTTGCAACAAGACCCCGCAAAAATAAAGTGCTTGTTTTTCTTTTAGTACTTATGTTATGATAAAGTTGTTATGCTAGAGAAAGTTACTAAAGGGAGGTTTTATTGGTCGCAAAAGGCGAAGCTTGCTGACGTGCGACAATCTCTCTCTCTCTCTCTCTCTCTCTCTCTCTCTCTCTCTCTCGTTTAATCGCACTTAGCTTGCTTTTATCTTTTATTTGTTTAGGTTTTATTAGTACCGATGTTTTGGCCGCTCCATTAAAAGGCAATTCTGCGCCGACTATTTCACTTAACTTAAGTACGCTTTCTATTGATATGAACCTAACTCCTGGTATGCCAACTCAAACTGCTAGTCTTGTTGCCACTACTATTACTGACAATCCCGCTGGCTATGACTTAAAACTTTCTACTAACAGCGAGTATAATTGTCTTAAAACAACTACTGTTGCTAACTGTAATGGTAGTTATAATATTAGCCCAGTTTTAGGCACTAACGCCGATCCGTCAACTAGCCTCAGTGTACTTAATGCCAACCAATGGGGCGTAACACTAACTTCAAGTTTTACTGGTACAGACAAAGGCGATGATGTGGTTTGGTTTCAGATTCCAAATAAAAATAACGCCGTTATAATTGCCACTAATTCTGACGCAACCACTACAACTGGTGATATTACAACTGTGACTTTTGGCGCTAAAGTTGATTATTCCATTCCGCCAGCTAATTCGTCAGACCCATATCAAGCTACAGTTGTGGTT
>JAITKW010000060.1 GCA_031278275.1 Candidatus Nomurabacteria bacterium
TTGACCAAACCGATAATTATAATCTGTCGGGAACTTACAATAGTGCAGTGGCTGGAACAGCTGATTACGAAGTAGTCTTGCAAAAGAAGACTAGAATGATAAATTGGCGGATACCAGCATCTGCCCTTCGGGGCGTGCCGTATCGGTTGCACCTTGAATATACTAAGACGACCGATTAAGGTTGGCTATCACTTTCAGTGCCGGCTATTTGGCGTTGATAATAATAACCAAACCATTGTTGGGTGGCTATCACTTTCAGTGCCGGCTACTTTTGACGTATTCGTTTTCTTTTTCCAGTTTGGCGCGCAAAGTATATTTGGTGCATTTAGTATCCTCGCAACCCGCTGGCTCATAAGTAAAAGAAGAGGTAGTATCGCCAACATTGACCCCGTACGGATCGGTGAAAAATTGCGGATCCATCGCCCGCAAGTTCTCCTCGCCAATCGTTTCAGGATAAAATCCCTGCTCAGCATAAAACACTTCTTCCAAGTTATAAAACATGGCGTTGATGGCAGTTTTGGAATAACTATCGCGCTCCAAAGCGTCAGTTGTGGCTTTTTGGAAAGCGAAAAATATCGTGGCGACTCCCGCCAAAATAATTACCACAACCAATTCCAATGCCGTGAATCCACGTTTTTTATTCATATTTCCATTGTAGCATATTTCACGACACCTTCAAATGTTTTTTGGCACGATTTGTCACCACACGACCGCGCGGCGTACGCTCCAAAAACCCAATTTGCATGAGGTACGGCTCATAAAAATCCTCAATCGTAGAAGTTTCATCGCCAGTAAGTGCGGAAATTGTGGACAATCCCACCGGCTTGTCGCCATATTTGTCCAAGATAGCAAGCAACATATTGCGGTCGGCGGGATCCAGCCCCAACTCGTCAATTTCTAGCAGCGCGAGTGCTTTTTGGGCAATATTTTCATTGATTTGACCGTTATTGTTGATGTCGGCAAAATCGCGCACTCGCCGCAAAAGCCGATTGGCAATCCTCGGGGTCAGGCGCGAGCGCGTGGATAGTAATTTGGCGGCCTCGCGGTCAAGGTTGGTGCGCAAAATCCCAGCGGCGCGCTCAATAATTTTGATAATTTCATCCGTGTTATAATATTCCAAACGGTGAATCAGCCCAAAACGATCTCGCAAAGGTCCCGCCAGCGCACCCGTGCGTGTGGTGGCTCCGACCAGTGTAAAGTGTGGCAAATCCAACCGCACCGAGCGCGCCGCTGGGCCCTTGCCGATCACGATATCCAGCTTGAAATCCTCCATCGCCGAATATAAAACCTCTTCAACCGAACGGTTCAAACGGTGGATTTCATCAATAAACAACACATCGCTATCCGTGAGATTGGTCAAAATAGAAGCGAGGTCGCCCGGTCGCTCAATGGCTGGGCCAGAAGTAATCCGGATTTCCGCGCCAAGTTCATTGGCAATCACGCCCGCCATCGTGGTTTTGCCAAGCCCAGGCGGGCCATACAACAAAACATGCTCCAACGCCTCTTTGCGCTTTTTGGTGGCATCAATCGCCAATTTCAAATTGTTTTTCAACCGTTCTTGCCCAACGTATTCCTTGAAGTTTTGCGGGCGCAACGTAACTTCCACTTTTTGCTCCTCAGCATCCGTTTCGTGGTCTTTTGTGTCAATAATTCTTTCAACCGGCATACACATAGTATACCACGATATGATATACTTTAGCTATGCGGGTATCGTATAACGGCTATTATGCGTGCTTCCCAAGCACGAGACCGGAGTCCGACTCTCCGTACCCGCACCACATTAGGATAAAAATCAAAATCTTCGCTTTCACGGGCGATTTTTGGTGTACCGCGCCGTCAAAGACAGCGCGCCAATAACGTTCTTCGGGTGTTGCCTGTGGCGATTTTGGAAAATGGAAATAACTGACGGCAAAGCCGTCTAAAAACAGAAAGAAAAAGAAAGATTTTTTGGAAAATATGGTCTTACTTCCGATTCTGTTTGGAGTATGTTATAGTATCTTTGTATGGCTAATTCAGATTTTTTAAGAAATAACATAAATCAGCATATAATTAAAAACTCTAAATCCAAGAAAATGGATAGAGACATTATTGTTGCTATCAATGCTGTTATCGACACTTTGCGAGAACGATACCCACAACTGACTTTTGAGCATCAAAAAACGATGAGACTCGTTGACATTATCGCTACACTCTCTCGCCAATACCCAGAATATGCCAAGCATTTTGGCAAGCCATTAGATAATAGTTTTATCTCGCCGGATGGCGGTTTTCTTTTCGCTAAAAATAAGCAGGGCGAACGCCGCATCATTCTTGTGTCAGAAGTAAAACGACAAGGGACAAACGATGCCCGCAAATTGGAGGGTTTACCAAAACAGGCACAAGGCAACGCAATTGAACGACTTGGCAAAAATCTTATCGGAATAAGGGCAATTTTTAAGAACGAGGGCATTTTGCCGTTCGTTTGTTTTGGTAGTGGATACGATTTTAAGCCCGGGTCATCAATTCTTGATCGAGTTTTGACAATGAATGAGTTTTTCCCGCTAAATAAAGTTTTCGTTAAAAAAGATTTTATGCCATTTGAACCAGTGTCTATGTTGTTTCAATATAATGCTTGGTCTGTTGAAGAAATGGCAAAAAATATGTTTGACATTACCGTAAAAGCCATTGAATATAAGTTTGTTTAATTCTTCTTGATGAGCCAAAGTAATTCTTTCACTTTGTTACTTCTATCTCGTAAATTGCGAGAGCCACGATAAGTATTATATTCTTGCTCCAATAACTCAAAATTAGGGTCGTATTTGCTAACTATTTTCTCAAATTTATCTATCGGTATGATGCCTTCATTGTTATAGGAAATTAAAATATACCTTGCGGGCGTATTTTTAATTAAGTCGTCCATTGCTTTTTCAGCGGAGACAGTTTTGTTATAACCCGAACGCTGCCAATCTTCCGCAATACCACTTACGCCGTTTTGTATAACGACAGGAACTCCTCCGTTTATAATATTTAACATGAAATAGTTTGAGCCATATGGGTGTTGATTATACGGTGGATCAAAATACGCTAAATCAACTTCTTCAATTCGTTTCACTAACTCGTTTGTATCCTCACAAAATACTTGTGTGTTATTCTCTGTGTTCGCAAAAATCGGAACATCAAGCGTAATTTCGCCCATTATACGAGTAAGTGCGTTTTCGCCAGCACCACCGAAATGACCAACGCCATTTTTTTTGTGAAAACCCTTAAAAACGCCAGAGGTATTATTATGAATTGACGCTTTTATTATAAGAGCAGATAAGCAATAAATCTTTAAATCCTCATCAATGTTGTGTTCTATCATATAACGGACATTATCTATAATTTCGGCGTTTTTGCGAGTGTAAAAAACACGCTCGCTCACTTTAATATCATCGTCGTTTTGCGGGGCATAATTTTTTGTAATAAAATAATCAGATTTTGTCTTATTAAGCTTATTACTATTTAAGTATTTAATGGCTTTTTCAAGTCGTGGAATATTTATTTTTGATTTATTGGTAAGATAGGTGGTGTTGATAGTATATGTGTATTGCTCAAAATCATTTGAAATTAAGTCGGTTGTGTGATATTTCAATAAGCGGGAAACAACACCACTTCCAGAAAAGCCATCAAGTGCGGTTATTTTGTCCTTTTTTAATTGCTTTTTCACTTTCATAATAGCTTCGTTGATAAAAGGTAATAATTTTCGTTTATTGCCAATATAAGTTATTAGATGAGATAAAAAATATTCGCTGTTGAAATCGGGCAGAAAATCATAATCGTCCGCAACAACTAAACTCATTTGCGAGTTGGGTATTTTTTTAGCCATATTTTCCATTGTATCATAATTTTAGGCAAAAGCGATTTTGATGGTGTGTATAATTCTACAAAGGCAGTATTTTCCAAAAAATCTTTCTTGTTCTCTCTGTTTTTAGACGGCGTAGCCGTCAGATGTATCGCCGATCCATAAATCCACCCAATTGTGATAGTTTTGAATGAAGCTGCACTCACAAACGGGGGAATTATGCAACAAGACCAAAAAATAAATTGCTTTTGTTAATCACAATGTGCTACAATGAAACCATGAGCGACATTTGGGTCAATATTGCAGTAGTGGCGATAGCTGGGTTTATCCATGCCACTTTGCAGTTGGGCTTGGGTTGCGTCATTTTGCTGTATCACGGTTCGGTGGGGCGGGCGCACATTAAGCGCAAGACCAACACTTTAGTCAGTAGCTTTATCGCCGGTGTGGGGCTGATGTCGTTTTTGCTATTATCAGCGGTCAGTTTTATCATGCTCAACATTTTTGGCGTGGAAGTGCCGGCTTATTTTTTGGCGGCGGGCATTGGCATGTTGATAGCTACCGCTGTCGTGACGGTGTTATTTTATTACCGGCGTGGCGTGGGGACGGAGTTGTGGCTGCCCAAACCCATTGCGCAATTCGTTGACAAGCGCGCCAAAGAAACCAACAACACCAGCGAAGCTTATCTCTTGGGGTCGTTCGCCTGTTTTGGCGAGTTGCCGTTCATTTTGGCGTTGCTGTTGGTGTCGGCAGCTTGCATTTTGGAGTTGCCGGTTGAATGGCAGTTGTTGGCGGTGGCAATTTATGCTATTTTGGCGATTATGCCACTGGTAATTTTCCGAATATGCGTGCATACCGGCAAAACCATTGCCGATGTTCAAAAGTGGCGCATGCATTTCAAGCGTTTTTTGAAAATCATCACCACCGTCAGCTACTTGGTGTTGACTTTGTTTATAATAGCTTACAAAATGATAAAGGTTTGAAATGATGATAGCATTTTCAGAAGCAGCATTGAAAAAAGAGTTAATGAATGACGCAACAGCGGTCAAAATACCAGAAGGGCAGGCGGAAGAACTGGCTGATTTGGCGGCAAAAGAGGTGAAAAAATGGCTAAAAGGTCGGACGAGAGTCACAAAAAACGACATTCAGCGCATCACTTACCGAACTTTAGCAAAACATAACGAAAGTTTGGCGTTCGCTTACGCCATTCAAGGCAAGGTTATATAATTATGAGTAAGTTTGATTATGATTTAGTGGTGATAGGGTCGGGGCCGGCGGGTTCCACTGCCGCATCCATTGCGAAAAAAGCTGGTCAAAAAGTTGCGGTTATAGAATCGGGTGCGTTGGGTGGCGAGTTTTTGAACGGTTATGATTTGCCGAGTCAGGCGGCGTTTACCATCGCCAAAAGTTTTTATGAAGCGAAAAAAGGTGCGAAATGGGGGCTTTCTTCGGGCAGTTTGCGGTACAGTTTTCCCGCCATTATCAATTTCAGCAGAGGCGCGATTCGCAAAGCCTCGCCGTTTTTTGGTGCCAAGTTCTTGGAAAATGCTGGAGTGGAAGTCATCAAAGGCAAGGCGCATTTCACCAGCCCGCACGAAGTGGGCGCTGGCAATCGGGTGCTTAGCGCCAAAAAGTTTTTGATTGCCACTGGTGCAGAATTGAAAAATCATGAAATCAAAAACTTGGAAAACGTGCGAGTTTTGAACCCAAAGTCAGCTTTTGAGATAGTCCGACCGCCAAAATCATTATTCGTGATTGGTGCTGGGGCGACCGGCGTGGAATTGGCGCAATATTTCGCCACGTTGGGCGCGCAAGTTTTGTTGGCAGACATCGCCGCCAGACCTTTGCCGAAAGAAGACGAAGAAATTGGGCAGTTTGTGGACGAGTTATTTAACAAACAATATGGAATTAAAGTTTTGACGAGGACGCGCGTGGTGGCAGTGGAGAAAGATGCGGTTTCCAAAAAGGTGATTTTGATACGTGGCGGGCAGGAAAAAACTGTGCGTGTGGACGAGATATTACTTGCGACTTCGCGACTGCCGGCGACCGATATTGGGCTTGAAAACGCTGGTGTGAAATACGATCAGCGCGGAATTATCGTGGATACCACTTTGCGCACGAGCGCGAAAAATATTTTTGCCGCTGGCGATGTGTTGGGGGGTAATAGTTCCACGACACGTTCGGTGCTGGAGGGCAAAACGGCGGTGCAAAACATCATTTATCGTTCAAAAATGCCGGTAGACATCAGTGGCATGCCGACCCTCACCAATATTTCGCCGAAAATCGCATCTGTGGGGCTGAAAGAAGATGATTGCTTGAAGGCTGATAGGAAAATCAAAAAGGCTTTGGTGCCGTTTTCGGGCGTGGTTTGCTCGGTGTCAACCGATTATGTCAACGGGTTTATAAAAATCATCACAGACAAAACGGGCAAGTTGTTGGGCGGAACCATCGTTGCGCCAGACGCTGATTTGATGGTGTCGGAATTGTCGCTCGCCCTCAGAAACGAAATGTACGCAAAAGATTTGGCAAACGCCCCACACCTCACCGAATCTTGGAGCGAGGCCGTGCGACTGGCTTGCCTTAGGGCTTAGAGTTGCAACGGAAGGTTGATTTAGTGGCGAAAGTCGGCTTGAGCTGGCTTTTTCTAAATTAAACAATAGTGGCGTTTACTGACATCGGTCACGCCTTTAATCGGCATTAGTATTTTGCAGCAGAGCCTGGGTGACTACACTGTAAGTGCCTACTGTTTGGGTTGCAATGAAGGGGAGGTAATACGGTCTGGTTGCGCAAAGTGCCACAAGTTGGTATAATTACAAGGCATAAAAATGATAATAATTTTATGCGCGAGTGGTGAAATTGGTATACACGTATGCCTTAGGAGCATATATCGCAAGATGTGCTGGTTCAAGTCCAGTCTCGCGCACCACCATAGATTTTGAATCAAAAATGAAACCGTAGCTGCGGTTTCATTTTCATATCGCCAGCTTCACTCCACTCATTGGGCTGCTATTAACTCAAAATATCTTGCGTAGACCAAAGCCGCCAGCTTCACTCCGCTCATTGGGTTGCTATTAACTGCAAACAAGAAATTTCCCGCACACGACAGATTTATGATAAAATTAAAACAATGAGTGAGGTACTAAAGCCTAGCGATTTTGTGCATTTGCACAATCACACGCACTACAGCGTCTTGGACGGCATGACGAAGGTGCCGGATTTGGTCAGTCGTGTCAAGGAACTGGGTATGGAAGCGGTGGCGGTTACCGATCACGGCACCATGAGCGGCGTGATTGAACTTTACAAAATCGCCAACGAAAACGGCATCAAGCCCATTTTGGGGTTTGAGGCGTATATGGCGACACGTAGTCGCACTGACCGCAATCCCAGCAAGGACAAAGAGCGGTTTCATTTGACGTTGCTCGCCATGAATAATCAAGGTTACGAAAATCTTTGTCGGTTGACCACTGAATCTTACTTGAACGGCGTTTATTACAAACCGCGCATTGATCACGAAATATTGGAAAAATGGAACGAGGGCGTGATTTGCCTGTCGGGGTGCGCGGGCAGCGAGATTTCGGAGAAATTGCGAGCTGACGACTATGAAAAAGCGCGCGACCTCGCAACTTGGCACAAAAACTTGTTTGGCGACCGCTTTTATTTGGAAATGCAAGACCACGGACACCCCGAAACTCCCAGTTTTTGGCCGGAACAGAAAAAAGTCAACGAGGGATTGCAAAAATTATCCCAAGAGTTGGACATTCCGCTAGTCATAACTTGTGACGGGCATTATCTTTTTCACGAAGATCAAGACGCACACGAGATTTTGTTGTCGGTGGGTACGGCATCTAATTTGTCCGACAAAAACCGCATGTCTTTGAAAGCTTTTCAGTTGCATTTGATTGACCCAAAGGACATCATCAAGCGTTGGGGCAAAGATTTTCCAGAGGCGATTAAAAACACTAAGCGGATTGCCAATCGTTGCACGGTTAATTTGGAGTTGGGTCGGATTTTAATTCCGAAGTTTCCCGTGCCGAAAGGCAAGACGGAAAAAAGTTTTTTGTCAGAATTGGTTTATCAAGGCTTGACCATGCGCTACGCCGAAGTGCCAAAAGAAAAAGCTGAAAAAATGACCCCCAAAGAAGCGGAAAAAGTTTTGCCCGCCGTTGTCAACGAACGTGTCAAAATGGAGCTTGCGATTATTGAAAAAATGGGCTACTACGGCTATTTTTTGATTGTCCAAGATTTTATTAACTGGGGCAAAAATCAGGGCATTGTGTTCGGGCCGGGTCGTAGCAGCGCGGCAGGGTCAATTATCGCTTTCGCCCTCAGAATTACCGACCTTGATCCATTGAAATACGATTTGCTGTTTGAAAGATTTCTTAATCCAGACCGAATTTCCATGCCGGATATTGACATTGACATTCAAGACACACGCCGCAATGAAGTAGTGGAATATTGCACCGAAAAATACGGGGCTGAGCGTGTGGCGAGCATTTGCACTTTTGGCAAAATGATGGCGAAAAATGCCGTGCGTGATGTGGCACGGGTGCTAGAAGTGCCGTATGCGGAAGCGGACAGGATTGCGAAAATGGTGCCGGATCCCGTGCAAGGGCATCATGTGTCGCTGAAAAAGGCCATCAAAGAAGACCCCGATTTGAAACAAGAATACGAAACCAACCCGACCGCCAAAGAGGTTATTGACTATGCCTCAATTTTGGAGGGTACCATTCGTTCGCATGGCGTACATGCTTGCGGAGTAGTGATTGCGCCGGACGATTTGGTGAAGTTTTTGCCTTTGGAAATGGCGCAAAAAGGCGTGGTTGCGACCCAGTTTCCGATGGGTCATGTGGAAGAGTTGGGGTTGCTCAAAATGGATTTTCTGGGACTGAAAAACTTAACGATTATCAACAACGCCGCTCGGATTGCACGGAAAGTTTACGACACGGAGATTGATATAGCCAAAGTGCCACTTGACGACAAAAAGACTTATGAATTATTCCAAAAAGCAGACACCACCGGTGTATTTCAGTTGGAATCGGCGGGCATGAAACGTTATTTGAAAGATTTGAAAGCCACGACTTTTGAAGATATTGTGGCGATGGTGGCTTTGTATCGCCCAGGGCCCATGCAGTTTATTGATTCGTTTATCGCGCGCAAACACGGTCGCGAACCGATTAAATATTTGCACGAGGGCTTGAAAAACTCTTTGCAAAACACTTATGGGATTTTGGTGTACCAAGAGCAGTTCATGCAGATTTCCAAAGAATGGTGCGGGTTTACCGGCGGGCAAGCCGACACTTTGCGCAAGGCGGTTGGCAAGAAAAAAATTGATTTGATGATGAAGATGAAACCGGAGTTTATTGAGGGAGCGGTGAAGTCTGGCGGTGCGACCAAAGAAATTGCGGAAACTTTTTGGAACCAACTGGAAGAGTTTGCCAATTACTGTTTCAATAAAAGTCACGCCGCTTGTTATGCTTTGATTGCTTATTGGACGGCGTACATCAAGGCGCATTTTCCGGACGCTTTCATGGCGGCGTTGATGACTTCGGACGCTGGAGATAACGACCGATTGGCAGTGGAAATCGCGGAATGCAAGAAAATGGGGTTGGCGGTGTTGCCACCGTCCGTGAATGAAAGTTTTGAAGAGTTTTCCATTCTCAAAGACCAAAACAAAATCCGCTTTTCAATGTCAGCGGTGAAAGGCGTGGGCAACGGCATCGTGGAAGAAGTGGTGAGCGAGCGCAAAGCACGTGGCAACTTCAAATCCGTTTGCGACTTTGCCAAGCGGGTCAATTCCACACGTTTCAATAAAAAATCATGGGAGGCGACCATCAAAGCCGGCGGGTTTGATGAGTTTGGCGATCGCTCTGACCTGTTATTCAATTTGGAAAAAATCCAAGCTTATGGCGCAAAAATCCAAAAAGAATCAGTTTCCGGACAAATTGATTTGTTTTCCTCAATTGGACAGGCTGAAGCTTTTGAAGTGCCAGAGGTGGAAATCCGACCTGCGCCCACCAAACATTTAGACAAAGAAAAGTTGGCTTGGGAACGAGAACTTTTGGGGTTGTATATTTCGGCGCACCCGCTGGACAAATACACGGCGTATTTCAACGAACAAACCTTGCCAGTGGCGGAGATTACGACCGAAATTGACGGCGCTAGCGTGGTAGTCGGCGGGATTATTTCAACCATCCGAACCATTTTGACGAAAAATAACACGAGAATGGCGTTCATGGTTTTGGAAGACAAAACGGGTGAGACAGAAGTGATTGTTTTCCCCAAAACTTATGAGCTAATCGGGGCAAAATTGGTGCAAGATACGGTGGTCAAAGTCAAAGGCGAGGTGAATTGCCGTGATCGTGATGGGCGTTTGACTTCTGAGGTCAAAATCAACGCTTCCGAGATTGTGGTGGTTGACGATTTGGAGTTGGAAAATTACCAATCTATGGGGAAAAAAGTCGCTGGACTAATTGCCAAAGGAGCCAACTCACGCAAAAAACCACCGAGCAAAGTCGTTGCTGAAAAGACCGCCAAAGTCGCAGTTTCTGATGTTGGTTATGCGCCCCAAAAACCAATAAGCCTCAAAAAATTGTTCATCAAAATCAATCACCCAGACAACGAAAATGATTTGTTGGATTTGCGCAAACTGTGCCACAAAGCCGCTGGCTTGGAGGACGTGGTTTTGGTGTTTTGCGATGAGGCGGGCAAAAAAGCCGTCAAAATGCCGTTTAAGGTTGAGATTTCTGATGAGTTGCTGCGCGAAGTCAAGCGGATTTTTGGCAAGGATTGTGTGGCAGTAAAGTGAGTTGATATAGCGCAATTCCCGCCGCTACGGAAACATTGAAAGATTCTTTTTGTCCGCACATCGGGATTTCAATGATTTTTGCGCATTGTTCCAAGATTTTCGGGGAAATGCCGTGCGTTTCCTCGCCGAGTAATAGGGCGATTTTTGGCGGTAAATCGGATGCAGTGAGGTCGGGCAATTTGATACTGTTTGGAGCTTGCTCCAAAGCCACTAATTGATAGTGATTTTGCCTCGCCCACGCCAAAAAATCCGCCACCAAAACCGAGTCCAACATTTTTTCCGCACCCAGCGCCACTTTGTTGATTTGTTTGTCAATTTTGGCTTTGAGGTGAGGCAGGCGCGGGTCGTTTTTAACGGCAGGAAACGGCGTATATCCGGAAAACACCACCGTTTTCACCCCAAGCCCCTCCGCCGTACGCAAAATCGCCCCCACGTTATAAGTGGAACGAATATTGTGTAAAATAATCGCCAAATCAGCCATCTGCAATATTGTAGCACAAATTATACTTGCGTTGACCCGATATTTAATGTTACAATGTGCTTATGTTCCTGAAGAGTAAGTTACAAAGGGTTTTATTATGCTCCATTAGAGCGCCATTCGCCACCGTTCGCCGTCATTTTGCTCGTGTTGGTTGTTTTTTCTTTCACGTTAGCTGTCTATTTTCATGTATCACCCGGCGTGCGAACGCTCTCTCTCTCTCTCTCTCTCTCTCTCTCGGCGCGCGGTGGCGAGATATGGGCGCGCGGTGGCGGGGCGCGAAGTTGTTGGTTCTCTCGGGCGCGCTGTTGCGCGAGGGGGGCTTTAGG
>JAITKW010000052.1 GCA_031278275.1 Candidatus Nomurabacteria bacterium
TGTCCATGTGGAAGCTGGCATTCGCACATTGACACCAAAAGCCGAGGTTTATAAAAAGTTTTTTCACGATTTTCAATCTGGCAAGTTCAAGTGGGAAGAATATTATAAAGCGTTGCAAAAACGCAAAAATTATGAGCTGGGGTCGTTGGAGCCTTACCCAGAACAGATCAATACCCGCATGGCAGAAGCCGCAACTGGATTTCACGCTACGCCCGTTGAGTTGGACAAAGAGTTCTTGCTTTCGGAAGGTTTTTCAAGAGAGAAAATCGCAGTTGTTGGGAACTCGGTGGCAGATGCTGTGAAAAAAAGTGTAAAATCTATCGGCAGTTCAAATATTTTTAATGAGTTCCCTTTGTTAAAAAACAAAGAGTTTATCCCCGTTTTTATTCACCGCCGCGAAACTTGTGAGGACGAAAATCGTTTTCGGGTAGTGGTTAACTCCGTCAAGAAATTGGTTGACTCCGGTGAAAGTGTTTTTTTGGTGTCGCTGTTCGCTTTTGAGAAAGCTTTGGATCGTTATGGTCATCGGCATGTTGTCAACGATTTACTCAAAAAATACCCTGATAATTTTATTTATGCTGAAGCTATCACTTATCACGCTGACATGGTAAATCTGATGTTAAATAGCCCAGTAGTAGTGGTTGATTCTGGTAGCATGCAAGAAGAGTTGAATGTATTGCAAGTTCCTTGTGTAACTTTGCGTTTCGGGACTGATCGGGGCGAGTCTTTGCTGGCTGGCTCAAACATTCTCGCTCCGCCAATTGATAGCGATTTCGTGGTGTCTATTATTCAAGGCGCAAAAAATAACGAAGCTATGCGAGCGGTGGAAAATATTTATGGCGAAAACGTTTCTGCTAAAATTGTTGATGAAGTTTTGAAGAGGCTTGATAGTGATATGGGCTTGTTTATTTCAGAAGATAAAAGGTTAGGTTTAACCATAGGGCAATAAGGTGGCAAAAATTGTAATTGACGCACGTATCATTAAATCCACAACTGGACGTTATGTTGAAAGGTTGTTAACATTCTTGCAAAAAATTGATTATAAAAATCAATATGTGGTGTTAATTCCAAGTCGTGATAAAGATTTTTGGAAGCCAACTGCCAAAAACTTTTCCGTTCAAATTTGTGATATTAAAAACTATTCTTTCGCCGAACAAACAAAATTCAAAAAACAATTAGATTTGTTGGGTGCTGATTTAGTACATTTTTGCATGCCCCAACAACCGATTTTATATCGTGGCAAAACTGTCACGACTTTTCACGATTTGACTTTGATGAAGACTTATAATGATGATAAAAATTGGATTAAATATAAGTCCAAGCAAATGATTGGGGAAATTGTTTTTAAGAAAATAGCCAAGAAATCTGATGCCATTATTACGCCTTCTTTGTTCACAAAAAGTGATTTGGTTGATTTTGCCAACATCAATGCGGACAAAGTTACGGTGACTTATGAAGCGTCAGACATATCCAAAGCGAAGCCCCAAAAAGTTAAGTTGCCATTTGAGGGTTTCATCATTTACGTTGGCAAACACAGTTCGTATAAGAATGTGTTGCGGTTGGCGGCAGCACACCAAAAAATATTAAAAACTCACAAAAATCTGGGGTTAGTTTTTGCCAACAAATTAGATGGTGCTACGATTAAGCACCAGAAACTCTTCAAAAAATTGGGTTACAAAAAAATATATTTTATGGGACAGGCGAACAATGCGGAACTCGCATGGCTGTATTCACATTGCAGAGCTTATATTTTTCCATCTTTAATGGAGGGTTTTGGCTTGCCTGGTTTAGAGGCGATGGAGTTTGGTGCGCCAGTCGTTTCCAGCAATGCCACTTGTTTGCCTGAAATCTATGGGAATGCTGCACATTACTTTAATCCTCTTTCCGTCAAGGATATGACCAAAAAAATTACTGAGGTTTTGGACAACAAAAAACTCCGCGCTAAGCTCATCAAAAATGGTAAAACTCGCTTGAAAAAGTATTCTTGGGAGGAAATGGCGCGACAGACTTTGGTGGTTTATCATAAAGTTTTAGACGTTAGCGCATAGTTTTTTCCGACAGACGGCAGTCGCTTGCATTTTTTGTCGCATAGTTATAACTCAAGTATTAAGAATATTAAAATACCAACTTTTCTAAAACTTGTTTTGTTTGATAAATTAAAACTTTGTCGCCAACGGTGGTTTTGGTTTGGGTGATTGGCGCACCAAATTGTTTTTCTATAGATTCTATGCTACAGATTGAGGGGGTGTTGGTTATTGTGTTGCCGTCAAAAATAATTGGCGTATACTCTGCGGTGGATTTTTCCACTACCTCTAAAAAGACGGCTTTATCAAAAAACTGCCAATTAGTTCGCAAGTTTTCGCCAAAACACTCTAACGGCAAAAGGTTCGGCTTGTCTTTGCCAAATAAATAATCGCTAGTTATGGCGGTGTCTTTGCTGGCGAAACCGTAATCATATGATTGCTCTTGCAAAAAACTAATTCTGGAATGCAGTTGTGATTCGTTAGTAAAATTGCCGACATTATTTTCAATCAATCCTTGAGTTAATAATAGGCTGTTTGCGCCAATCACTATAACCATTAAAACTTTTATCAAATGGCTATTTCGCGCCGATTCGCCTATTAACCAAACCACAAAAGGCATCATCATAATGAGATAACGAGAGGTATTGTTGCCGATATATCCGGCTTGCCCACTGGCAAAATAGATTCCTTCTACACATACTACTGCTATGACTGCAAATAATTCTTGCCTTTTGGACTTAAAAGCCCTAATAACTACCATCAGCATTAACGCAAACGCTACTGCTACACATAAAACTAGGGCCATATTATTGATTCTAAACCACCCGCCGCTAAAGATAAAAGCATTGTTTGCCAAAAACCAAATTGTTGAAGTGATAGGTTTTTCCAGCATTTGAAGACTTTGTTGCAAAGAACTGACGGCGCCATATTCAATATTATAAAAACCGCACACCAAATTAGTGAACAAGGCTGAAAATAAAGTTCCGATGAGTAACGTTGCTATTATGATTAGTAGTGGCTTAAGACTAATCTTCTTTTTTATTATTTGCCATAGCGCCCATGAAGCCAAGATAAAGCTCGTCATATAAATCTGCATCGGATCTGCGAAAAAGACAATTGTTGAGATGATTGCCAGAAGTAGCGTGCGTTTTATGGTGGGTTTTTGTAAGACTAGTAGCCCGATATAAATAATTGCCAGCCCGCCAACTACTTCCAAGTTCCGAGAGTTTGCGAATTGAATCCAAAATATTGATCCAGCAATACTGGCAAAATACAAAAGCCCAAACTCAAGGTACCCGTCCGTTTTTTGATGGAAATATTGGTAGATTTTTCTTAAAAAATAAAAAATGCCAGCAAATGTGATGCAATTGATGGCTATTGTAATACCTATAAGCGAGGCGGTCGGGTCTAAGTGCAACAGTTCTGCCGGCATGTATAGCAACCAGATTTTCAAAATATAATTAGTTGGGACCAACATTGAGCCGGCGTGGTAACCGTCCAGCCATTGTCTCGCCAAGAGCTGCTGTCCAGTTAAGTCAAAAATTACCGGCTCGGTAGAGAACTTGAATAATGTCCAAGCCAGTACTAGTAACAACCCCAAGACGAACAATAGCTTGACTTTATGCTTTTTGGCTTTTTCAAGCCATTTATTTTGCCACGTTGTTAGTTTAGTTTTGGGGGAATTAAGATTTAAGCAACAATAGCAAGCCATGACCGCCATAGTTAAGAAGATATGAAATGTGTGTGAAAACTCAAAAACGCTGAGCCAAGTTATTATTAGAGCGCTTTGTATCAAAAAAAACAACCACTGGTGATTTTTTGCCATCAAAACGAGCAGTCCAATATTGATAATCAAAAAGACGGTAAGCCCAATTAGCCCCCATTCTGCCAAGATTTTTATGTAACCGTTTTGCATGATGGTGCCTTCATTTTGTGTTGGGTCAATTTTATTGATTGCTGTGCCCAACCCCCCGCTACCTACCCCAAAAAACACTGTCCATATATTTTTGCGCCAAGCTTGTATCTCTACCCTGTCCCAAGATAGTTTGCGAGATTCGTTTGACTCCGAAACAGTAAAAGGTTCATCATTGCCACCGTCAATAATGCTAGTACTTTCCGCAAGGCTCAGTCCCTCGCCGCAAGATAAAATATTAAACCTACCCAACAAAAGATGCTCGGAGCCCCTTTTGACGGCTTCGCAACCAGTGATTGTGGAGTTTGGATTGATGCTCGCTAAGGCATACCAAGAACTCAGCACTGCGCTGATGGCTAACAAAACTGTTAATATTATTTTGACTAATTTTTGCCAGTCAAATGTTATTTTTTGATGTTGCCGTAGGCTTTTTATAATGTAGACGACAACTGTGATGATGGTTGCTCCTAGCAGAGAATATAGCGCTCCTCGGCTCAACATTACCCCCAAAACAAAACAGAAAAAGCCTAGACCAAAATATTGTTTTGATCCAGATTTTTTGGTAGCGCATTGCCAAAGAAAAAATAGGGCTGGGACGATGAGCAAACTGCCTAAAAACATTGGTTCGCGGGAAAAACCTGTGGCACGAGCGAAACCGAAAACCTGCCATCTATATTTTTCGGGCAACAAAGTCCATTCCGGACCAATACCAATGGCATCTAATATAGTTTGTAATAGGGCAACGCCTCCTATTATAAATCCCATAATTACGAATATTTTTCCCCAATTGATTAGGAGTTGGCGGAAGCGGTTTTTTGGTATTGTATTTTTCAAAATTAACATTGCTATAAATGCACCAAAAGCCAAAACCAACATACCGCTACGCCGCAGTCCGACTAGCAGGTCTGGCGTGTAGAGCAAGCCGAATAAGGCTATGACGGTTAATAATAGTGGCCAAAAAATCAGCTTGCTACGGAAGATTTTGGTTTTGTTTTTGGTTTTGCTCGTGGCTAATACTATTAGACCAATTACCACAAATAGCGCTATGCCAATTTTGCAGACGCTCATTTCCATAAATCCAAAGTTAAAGTACGGTTGGTAGGAAAACCACACCGCCACTGCCGTCAATAAAAAAGACAGCTCCAAGGGGCTGTACTTTATTTTGTTGACAGATGTGGTTTTGGCATTAACAAGCGCTTTGTTATTCTGAGGACTTCCTTCTCTCTCAAAAATCGCAACGGTATGTTTCATGTAATGAAGTATAGCACGAGTAGTAAGATTTTTATAGGAAAATTAGTATCTTAAGTGTTAGTTTGAGATTTTTTCAATGATTAGTTTGCGTTCACGTCCCTCGCCCTCACTGCGGGTCGTAACGTCCGAATAATCTTCTGCCATTTTGTGCACCACACGCCGGTCGGCAGGACTCAAGTCCAAAATCAAACTTTTTCCAGTGTCACGCACCTGTTTTATCCAATTTTCTGCGCGCCCAGCCACTTTCAATTCCCGCTGCTTTTTGTAATCAGCAACATCTACGTTCACACGCACAAGTGCGGCAGATTTATTAAAAAGCGCCATAGAAACTAAATGTTGCAAACTTCTCAAAGTTTCAGCGTCTCTGCCAATCAAGCAAGCATTTAGCTCCGAAGACGGTACGGCTAATTGAATTACATCATCGTCAGACGATGATTTCACCGCCAAATTCACGCCAAAAAATGACAACATATCTTCCAAATATTTGGTTGCAAAAATTATTGATTCTTCTTTATTCATTTTTTCCTCCTCTTATTATCTGAGGCTTTAATGCGTGTGACGTTTGTTTTGTCTTTTTTGGGTTTTATTTGCACAACTTCACCCTCTTCAATATCGCGCAATTCTTTCAAGATTTTCTTGTCAGCAATTTGTTCCATCTCGCTTTCGTCACGCGCGAAAACTTTCTTTTGTTGGGCAATTGTGATGAGATTTGTGACCGCATAGTACAGCACAAGCGCACCCGGCAGTTGAATCATAATAAACAGCATCATGATTGGCATAATTTTCATCATTTGACCGGAAACAATGCTGTTAATTTCGCTTTGATCCGCTTCTTTGCCACCAGCGGCTTCTTTCATAATGTCTTTGAACTTCTTCTTGGACTTCTTCGCCGGCATTTGTTGTTTGGAGATGGTATATTGCGTTAAAGCCGAGCCGACTGCGATTAAAAGTATAATCGCGGAACTCCAACCCAAAATAGGCAAAGCGGTAGCCTTAAGGTCTACCAACCCAAATAATTTGGGTTGAAAACTGTCAAAATTGTTGATAATATCATTCACCCGCCCAAACCCCTTTATGGGAGCATAAGCGAATTTTGCAACCGACTCGCCGTCCGTCAAAGCCATTCGCACGATATTGTAAAGGGCGATATATAACGGTAGTTGGATTATTAACGTGAGCAATGACCGAAACGGCTTGATGTTGTTCTTTTTGTAAAGATCCATCATTTGCAAGCTTTCCATTTGGCGGTTCCCTTTGCAATTTTTCTTAATCTCCACAAGTTCTGGTTGGATTTTCCGCATCAACTTCGCTTGATGAAGTTGTTTTTTCATGAGCGGCCACATGGCAAACTTCACTAAAATTGTAAAAACGATGATAGCTAAGCCAAAATCGCCAATTATACTATAAATTGTTAATAGTAAATTAAACACTGGTTGGACTATAATAAGATCAAAAATATTCATACTTATATGATTATACCACAATGTCAGCTTTTTTTAGAAGACTAAATAAAATATTTTTCAAATCATTAAACTCTATACTTTTAATGTCACTAGAAAACACCATTACTAAGCAATCTACAGGTTGATGTATTTTGGGCAACTCTAACCTTAAGGCTTCGTAAATCCTCCTGCGGACACGGTTGCGCCCGACCGCTGATTTTAGCACTTTTTTGCTTACCACAACCGCAAATCGTTTCCTGCCACGAGTATTTTTGGCAACTATTAAAGAAAGTTCCGTGCCGCGCACCAACCGACCGTGTGAACGGGTATAATTAACACCGCCGCGACTGTGAAAACGGTATTGACTTGGCAACATGCATTAAGCCGCGAGTTTAGCTCGCCCCTTGACGCGCCGCCTAGCCAAGACCTTCCGACCGGCTTTTGAGGCGTTTCTAACTAAAAACCCGTGCGTGGTGGCGCGTTGTCTTTTGTGTGGCTGATATGTGCGTTTTGGCATATTATAATTCCCTATTTTAATTCGCTGTGTTCTAGTATATAAAATCTATCCACAAAAATCAACTAGTTTTCCACAATCTTTCATCTTTAAGTTTTTAGTTGTGGAAAACTAATAGTTTATCTCGCTGATTTAATTACACCATGTCTTGTTTTTATTAAAAGTTGTGGAAAACTTATGAGTTTTTCGGTATAATGTTTTATAAAGCAAGGAGGAAGCGTGTTTGACTTATGGCAAAGTGTTTTGAGCACATTAGAACAATCCGTGCCAACTGCGTCTTTTGATGTATTTTTCAAACATAACTCGCTTTCTCAAAATCGCGATGGTCGGATTGTCATTAGTGTGCCGAATATTTTTATCAAAAAAAATCTTGAGGGCAAATATCATAAATATCTTCTGGAGGCTTTCAAAAAAAACGGCATTGACCCAGAAATCATTGAGTTTATTATTGGCAACAAAAAAGATGAAAACCTTAAGTCAGCCCGCACCATGACAATTAAGGACACGCCAGATATAATTATACGACCTGCGACCGGTCTGAACGAGCGTTATCGGTTTTCCAATTTTATAGTTGGCTCAAATAATGATTTGGCGCATAGCGCTTGTGAGCATATTTTGGAAAATTTCGGCGACACCAGGTATAATCCTTTATTTATTTACGGCGGAGTGGGGCTGGGTAAAACCCATCTTATTCAAGCTGTGGGTAATAGTTTATTGGAAAAAACCCCCACGCTCAGGGTGTCATATATTACGGTTGAAACTTTTTATCGCGAATTTGTGGATTTTATGCGCAAAAAACTGTCCGGGTTTTCCGATAAATATCGTGATTTAGATGTGTTAATTATTGACGACATGCAATTTATTTCTGGGAAAGAAAAGTCCCAAGAAGAGTTTTTCCATACTTTTAATGCGCTTTACCAAAATGGCGGGCAAATTATTCTCAGCGCAGATCGTCACCCTAGCGAAATTGCTGGACTGACCGATCGTTTGCGCACCCGTTTTGAGCAAGGGTTGTCAATTGATATTCAAATGCCAGATTTTGAAACCAGGTGCGCGATATTAGAAGCTAAATCTTCTTTCGCTGGGGTTGATGTGCCACGAGAAGTGATTGAATATTTGGCAGACAACATTAAAACTAATATTCGTGAGCTTGAGGGCGCCTTGAATAAAATGGTGGCTTATTGCGAAATGCGCGGGACTAAACCTAATATTAACGATTTAATGCCAATTATAAGTAATAAAAACAAAAAAACTAGACGGCAAGTTATGTCACCAAAAGTGATTATTGAAAAAACCGCCAAGTATTATAGTATTACGTTAACTGAAATTTGTGGCAAAAATCGTAGTAAAAACATTGTGGGTCCCAGACAAGTTGCGATGTATTTGTTGAGGCACGAGCTTGATTTGTCGTTTCCAAAAATAGCTTCGGAGTTTGAACGAGATTGGACAACCGTAATCCACGCTGTGCATAAAATTGAGAAAAACTTGTCGGTGGATTTTTCTTTGCGCGATCAAATTTCGCAACTTCGGGAGCAGATTTATGTGTAAAAACTGTGAAAAAACTTTGGAAAACTTATTGATTAACCTACGGAAAATCCGTGTATTAGTATGGCAGTTTTATACACACATGATTGGTTTCTTAAAAAAACTACGGAAAACTCTGCAAATATCCCCACTTTTTCCAAAGGTTTTTCATATTTTTTACACAACGTTTTTGGGCAGAGTTAATCTTATAAAAATCAGCTTTCCCACTTTTACACATAGAACTATTATGACTACTACTAAATTAAATAATAGAAAGGAAAAAACATGGAGCTAGAAGTTTTACAAGAAAGATTGGAAAAAGCATTAAATATAGCCAATAAAATTGCTGGAAGCAAAACGCTTTTACCAATCCTGAACAATATTTTACTAAGAACTGATAAAAATAATCTGATTATCACATCAACTAATTTGGAAATTGCCAGCCAAGAATATTTGAGCGCAAATATCAAAAAACAAGGAGTGATAACTGTTCCGTCAAAAATTTTGACAGAGTTTATTGCTAATTTGCCGGAAGGAAAAGTTAAGTTGGTTGAGAAAAAGAATCAACTTCAAATCAGCTCTGGAAATTATAAGTCTATTATTATTGGCATGGCGGCAGATGAGTTTCCGGAATTGCCAACGCTTGATGAAAAAAATGCGGTTGATTTTGAGATTGCGGTTGATGCGTTTGAAGAGGCTATATCTAGTGTGGTAATTACGGCTAGTAATGATACGACTAGACCGTCTATTACCGGAGTTTATTTTAATTCGTTTAAGGGGCAGTTGTTTGTGGCGGCGACCGATGGGTACCGATTAAGTGAGCGGAGATTATTGGATAAAATTAAGAGTGATATAAAGGTGATTATTCCAGTTGCGGCGTTGCAGGAAGTGTTGCGTTCAGTGAGTAAGGAAACGGAAAAGATAAAAATATTGATTGACGATAGTCAAGTGAAGTTCCAATTTGATTTGGTGGAAATTACGTCAAAACTAATCAACGGCAGTTTTCCAGATTACAGGCAATTGATACCAAAAGATAACGACATCAACTTGGTTTTAACTAAGGACGAAATGATGCGAGTGGTGAAATTGGCGGGGCTATTCGCGAAAGAATCGGGCGGAACAATTACGATTGAAACTAATAAATCGGAAAATAAAGTTAGTATTAGGTCAATTGCCTCAGAAGTTGGAGAAAATAGTTCGGACATTGTGGTGGAAGTTGATGTGGACGGGAAAATTAACCTGAACTCAAAATTTATTTTGGACGCTTTGAATGTGGTATCAGAAGAAAAAGTACAGGTCGGTTTTTCTGATAAAATGAAACCGGTGGTTATCAAAAACGAAATATCTGATGACTACATTCATATTATTATGCCAATTCAATCGTAATGAATATTATTAAGTCCATCAAGGTTGATAATTTTCGGATACATCAGCGGTTTGAGTTGGTTATGAATAATCAAACAATGTTGATAACTGGCGGTAATGGTAGTGGTAAAACATCGTTGATTGAGGCGTTGTATATTTCTTTGCGTGGGAAGTCTTTTCGCAGTTCGGATAAGGATATTTTGAAAAAAGGCGGGCAATTTTATCGGATTGAAACGGCGTTTTTTAGTGGCGAGAAAGTGGTTGCAAAATATATTGATGGTAAAAAAGAGTTTGAAATTGGCGGGAAGAAATATCGGCGTTTACCGAAAAAAAACCGTCACCCAATAGTTTTGTTTGAGCCGAGTAATCTCAATTTAATTCATAATTCCCCCGCTAGTCGCCGAGATTTTTTTGATAACTTGATTTCACAAATTGACGAGCCGTATGCAGAAGCGGTGAATAAATACAAAAAATCTTTGAAGCAACGCAATAATTTGTTGCGAAAAGATTTAGCAACGCCGGACAATCTTTTTGCATGGAATGTGATGTTGGCGAGATATGGTACGGAAATTGTGCTGAAAAGAAAATTTTTTATAGCAGAAATCAATGAGTTGTTAACAAAAACTTATCAAGATATTGCCAAAAATAATGATAAAATACGAATTGCGTACGAGAACACAGAAGTTGACGAAACGGAATATTTGAAGGTTTTGGAAAGGGAGTTTGATAAAGATTTGATGTTGAAAAGTACCAGTTTCGGTCCACATCGCGATGATTTTTTATTTAATTTTAATAATCGGCTGGCAAGTAATGTGGCTTCGCGCGGTGAAAATCGCACAATAGTTTTGGCGCTGAAGTTTATTGAAGCGGAAGTTGTGATGAAATATCTCAATAAACAACCCATTGTGCTGCTTGATGATATATTTTCTGAACTGGACGAGTCGCGCCAAAAAAGTTTGCTCAAAAACTTCAAAACTCATCAAATTATTATTACAAGTATCAAAGCACCAAAAAGCATGAAGAGCGATATAGTGCTAAATTAGTTGCACAATAAAGAGTATTCAATATCAAAATCATCCGGATTAAATCCTTTTGATTTAATCCAACCTAGCGCTTCGGCTTTGTATATTTCAGATGAATATGTGGAGCAGGTATTTAATTTGATGAATATTTTCAAGCTTTCATCATATTCTGGCGTGATGGTATATTTTAATCCACCAGATTCATTAGTGTAAGGTATGTAGTTTAGTATGGGATATTTTTCGGTGGCTTTTTGGAGCGCCTCATCAAATTGTTCTGATACGGTAGTGTCCAAAATAATTCCGTCTTCTGGGTGGTCGGCGTACCATTGATAATTTCCGTCATTTGGTATGAGGGCAATTGTGACGGTGGGAGTATCTCCGCTCGCTGTAGAGATAGTTTTTTCTTGAGTGATGAAACCATCGTGAGAAGCTGAGAGTATATAATCGTTTGGCTTTAACCTATGTTTGCCGGCTGTAATTGGTTCATTATTTAATGTGAGGGTGGCATTGTTCGGCGCAACTTGGATAGTTAAAACCACAGAATAAATTGAGTTATAAATGTAATTATATGCGATTATGCCGATGACAAAAACGAGTATGACAATTGCCAATATAGTGTTAGTGCGTTGGTTAAGTCTGAGTTTCATTATTTTATTCTCCTAAATATTCGGTATTTTTGGCCGTGCCCCTCAAAAGGTATAGTTGTTCCGCGCTCACCAGTGCGAGCGCAAGAAGAAATTGCGCCACCGGCAGTGGTTAGCGTTCCATAAAATGCGTACCGACTACAACTGCTGCCAGTACTGCGTGAGGCGTGTGCGGCTTTTGACGTTCCGTTCTCCACAATGTACAAGAAAATATGTCCGTTAACAATAAAAATATCACCAGATTGCAAATTGGAGGTGTTGCCAATATTTTCAATTTCTTGGTATTTTTCGGGGTGCTTGACTAGATAATTATCCAGCTGATTGGATGTGCCACAACAAGGAAAGTCGGGATCAGCGCCAGAAGCGCGCATAACTGTCGTAACAAAAGCATCGCAGCTAGCCCCAGCTCGGACATAACTATCAGAGTTGTTATAAAAATTGAAACTTTGCAGAGCGGCGAAATATTCAGGCACAGGATCGTTCGGTAAGTGGCTATTGATCCCGTCCCATGAGAAAACAATAGCTGTTTCCGTGATATCGCCATTACCATAATTAAAACAACCAACACTTCCGATATTATATATTGAATCATCGCTCAGCTTGCCGTTGATGGGATTATTTCCTCCTATTTGGATATTTTCATTTTTGGCAAATTCTGCCGAGCTTGGCCAGCCCATTTCAGCACGTACCTCAGCGATTGGGCCATTGATAAAACTCAAAATATCTTGACGATAAGCTTCTTCGTTGTTGCCGTCCGATGATGGCGCATAATGTGAAAGCATTTTTTGCAGAAACATGTCAAGATTATAATTATTTGGATCAAGATAGAAAAAAGCGTCATCGTAATAGCCGTTTCTGAGCACACGCGGTCCCGCCCAGTCACGAATGCTGGCTTCAACGCTGCTGTAAACCGCCCAATTGCGACCGCTACCAGAAACATAAGTTCCCGCATCACCGGTGCCAGTAATCCCCAGCCAGTTATTGTGTGCGCCGTTAACAGCCACGCCAGCAGTCCCCATGCTGGATTCTTTTTGCATTTG
>JAITKW010000022.1 GCA_031278275.1 Candidatus Nomurabacteria bacterium
ATGAGATGTTTGATTTTATACGGGTGTTTAGCCACGTCAATGTCGCTTAAAATAATTTTGCCACTATCAATCGTGCGGAGCGCTTCCATCATTTCCATCGTGGTGGTTTTGCCCGCCCCATTCGGTCCCAAAATGCCAAAAATCTCGCCCTGCCGCACGCTAAAACTAATACCATCAACCGCAGTTTTATCGCCATAACGCTTGGTCAGGTCGGTGACGGTGATGATGTTTTTCATAGTAATAAGTGTAACACATATTGCCAAACATAGTCACCAAATAATTTCCATTTATGATATAATGCTCACCATGAAACGTAGCGAATTATTTACTAAAACTTTCAAAACTGTATCCGCCGAGGAAACTAGTCGGAACGCCCAGTTGTTGCTCCGCGCTGGGTATATTCATAAGGAATTGGCGGGAGTGTATACTTATTTGCCGCTGGGCTTAAAAGTGCTGGAAAAAATCAAAAATATTATCCGTACAGAAATGAATGCGATTGGCGGACAAGAAATGTTGATGTCAACTTTGCAAAACAAAGAACTTTGGGAAGCGACTGACCGGTGGAGTGATAGCAAGGTGGATATTTGGTTCAAAACGGAGCTGGCGGCTGGCGGGCAACTGGGTTTAGCGCCCACGCACGAAGAACCCGTGACCGCCATTATGACAGAATATATTGCGAGCTACAAAGATTTGCCACGTTATGTTTATCAATTTCAGACCAAGTTCAGGAACGAGTTGCGCGCCAAATCTGGGATTATGCGCACCAGAGAGTTTGTGATGAAAGACATGTATAGTTTTTCCAAAAACCAAGAGGAGCATGACGAGTTTTATGAAAAATCCATCAAGGCTTATCACAAAGTTTACGAACAGATAGGCATTGGTGATATTACGTATAAAACATTTGCTAGCGGTGGCATTTTTTCCAAATACAGCCACGAGTTTCAAACTTTATGCGCTGCCGGTGAAGACATAGTATATGTCAATCAAGACAAAAGTTTGGTCATCAACGAAGAAGTTTTTGATGATGAAACTTTGGCAGAGTTTGGCGCCAAAAAAACCGATTTTTCACCAAAAAAAGCGGCGGAAGTGGGAAATATTTTTTCATTGGGTTTCAAATACTCCAAACCATTAAAACTGGAATACGCCAATAAAGATGATGCCAAACAAACCGTTTACATGGGTTGTTATGGGATTGGCGTATCACGTTTGATGGGCGTGGTCGCTGAGATTTTTTCGGACGAAAAAGGTCTGATTTGGCCGGAAAATCTTGCGCCATTTCAAGTTTACTTATTGGGAATTGGCAAAACAGATAAAGAAGCTGAGGAATTGTATGAAACATTGACCAAACAAGGTGTTGAAGTTTTATTTGATGATCGTGCGGATGTTAGGGTTGGCGAAAAAATGGCGGACGCAGAGCTTTTGGGCATGCCATATCGGGTGGTGGTGAGCGAAAAATCTTTAGCGGCGGGCAAAGTTGAGCTAAAAAGACGAGCGGGCGATGAAGCTCCGTTACTATTGACAAAAGATGCGCTGTTTGCTAAACTAGAGTCTGCTGTTAGAAACTTTGGCAACCAATCATAACTGGTTGCTATAGTTGTCTTTACTAACAGGAAGGAGTTTATAATGAAAAATACAGTGCAAATTACAAAAGAGAAAAAATTAGAATTGGAGCAAGAGCTGAAAGACTTAATTGCTAAAAGACCGGAAATTGCGGCTGAAATTGCGATTGCGCGTGATTTTGGTGATTTGTCGGAAAACGCTGAATATGACGCAGCGCGAGAAAACCAAACCAGAGTTGAGTCGCGGATTGTGGAAATTGAAAATATTTTGAAAAATGCCAAAATCATCAAAAATAGCGTGCGAAACAAGGTGGTAGTTGGTACGACCGTGGTCGTCAATAGCAAAGGCAAAGAAAAAACTTATTCCATTGTCGGTCAAATTGAAGCCGACCCTCTGAGCAATAAAATTAGCAACGAATCGCCACTCGGCAAAGTTCTCATGGGCAAAAAAGTTGGTGAAACCGCTGAGTTTGAAGCGCCAAAAGGCAAGATTGTTTATAAAATTGCATCTATTAGCTGACAAGACCTTGCGAAGAGCTTAACAAGCTTTGTGAAACGTGTTAAACTTACAAACATAAGCTTAACACACATAAGAACAAGGAATTATCAAGATGGACAAAAATAACCAACCTTTTAATAGCGCCTCTGGAGCAACCCCGCCACCTATCTCACCAGAGCCAGAGCCGAACCCTTTTGCGCCCGAGCAACCAAAAGTAAGTACTATGCCAGTCGCCCCTATAACTCCAACCGCACCCCAACCAGTTGACCCCATTGCCACGTCCAACATTGAATCTCAACAAAGCGCTATTTCGGCGCAACCTGCAAAAAAGAACAAGATGATATGGGTGTTGGTTTTGGGCATTTTGTTTGGAATGGCTGTCACGGGCGTGATTGTGATAGTTAGTAAGTCGGCGGAAGAAAACAAAGAAAAACAAGCGTTTCGCGACACACAGCGCAAAGAAGACATTTCACGCTTCATGACGGCGGTAACGTATTATCAGGCAAATAACCGTGGGGCGATACCAGACTTTACAGATTCTAAACTCAATCCATCTGGAGCTTGTGAAATAAATTCATCTGGAGAGTTGGCTCATGCCAGTAGTTTTTGCGGTAGCTACGTGGTTGTGGAAGCTAATAACGAATTTTTCGATCCCGATGGCACTGTTTATAATATCGTGGCGGCGAATGAGCCCAGCGCAGGTTTTCCGACAACTGTAGACTTCCCTTTAATACTTGAAGATGAACAAATCAGGTTGGCGAACGACCTTGATTACGATGAATATGGTCATAAATTGCATGTGGTTTATAACGCAACCTGCCAGAAAGAAGTTGCGGTGGTGACTGCTGGTCAGCGCAAGTTTGCGGTGTTATATAAATTGGAAAATGGTGGTGCGATTTGCCAAAGCAACTAAGATTATGTTACAATCTCGTCTATGGCGACTTTGAAAGATTACCGTGATGAGCGGTTGAAGAAATTGGCGAAATTGCACGAGTTGGGCGTTGATCCATATCCGTCCAAAAGCCAACGAACAGTGGAAATCGGCGAGATTATCAAGGACGCTGAAGGTGGCAAGAATGGGCTGTCTGTGAGTGTGGTTGGGCGGATAAAGTCCATCCGGAGTTTTGGGAAATTGGCGTTTATCGTAATCAAAGATTTTACGGGCGAGATTCAATTGTTTTTGAAAGCTGGCGATGTTAAGCCGTTTGATGAAAAAACTCAAAATCTGGGCATGGAAAATATCAATTTATTGGATACGGGCGATTTTATTGCAGCGACTGGAAATGTTGGCAAAACTAAAACCGGTGAGATTTCGGTGTTTGTGGAAACCCTCAGGATTTTGACGAAAAGTTTGCGTCCTTTGCCTGGGCGCGATGGCTTTACCAACAAAGAAGAGCGTTATCGCCGGCGCTATGTGGACATGAATGTTAACGAAGAAGTGCGTGCTTGTATGGTGCGGCGTAGCAAGTTTTGGCAAGCCACGCGCGATTTCATGAATGCGCGCGGATTCATTGAGATTAACACGCCAATTTTGGAACACACCACTGGCGGGGCGGATGCGGTGCCGTTTGTGACGCACATGGACGCTTTGGATCAGGATTTTTATTTACGTATTAGCCATGAACTGCCCCTGAAAAGATTGCTGGGCGGCGGTTTTGAAAAAGTTTATGACATTGGCGCGCGTTTTCGCAATGAGGGTGTGGACGATGAACATTTGCCGGAACACATTGCGTTTGAAAGTTATGCGGCTTATGAAAATTATGAAGATGGCATGGAATTATACGAGGCGATGATAAAATACGTTTGCGAACAAACTTGGGGAACGTTGCAATTCAAAGTAGGGGAGTTTGAGATTGATTTGGACAAAAAATGGGAAAGGGTCAAATATGCGGATATTATGCAAGAAAAGTTTGGCGTTGATGTGTTTAACCCCAACAAAAAGCAGTTAAGGAACGTTTTGAAAGAGCATAATGTGGAGCTTTCTGGCGTGGTGGAAACGCCACGACTTTTGGACAATGTTTGGAAGTTGATTCGTAAAACATCGGGTGGCCCTTTTTGGTTGATACACGAACCTTTGGAGATTTCGCCACTCGCCAAACAAGAGCCCTCCGACCCGCGTGTCACGCAAAGGTTTCATCCCGTGATTGCTGGTACGGAGCTTGGCAATGGTTATTCGGAATTAAACGATCCGCTTGACCAACTTCGCCGTTTTGAAGAACAGCAAGCCATGCGCGACAAGGGTGATGGCGAGGCGCAAATGTTGGATATGGATTTTGTGGAAATGTTGGAATACGGCATGCCACCGGCTTGTGGTTGGGGTAGTAGCGAGCGTAATTTTTGGGTGTTTGAGGGAGTGACTGCCCGCGAGGGCGTGCCGTTCCCTTTAATGAAAAAAATATAAACAATTTAGTATTCATTGTGTTACAATAATACTAATGGATAGTGATTTTGAAAAATCGCCGGAGTTTAATCGGGTCAAAGAAGAGATAAAAGATAACTTGGAGCAAGGTCGCCGAGATGGATTTAATAGGGCAGATACCGTAGAAAATAACAATGAAACAGGCAAGATTATTCATGATGAACTTGGGCTAGAAGGTGAAGAATTGGCAAACGCCAAAGCGGAGGCTTTGGCGTATGTGGCAGAGGAGACGATTAAGGACGCACGAGAGATTACAGGCATATCCACTAAAGAAGACGCGTTAAATGCGACACGGGCGGTGTTAGTTGAAAATGATGAAGAGGGCGAAAAATTGAACGATAATCCGGTGGAAAAAATGGTTAATGATGGATATGGCGCAGAAGTTGAAGAGGCGAGAAAAAGCATGGAGCAAGGCAGCGAAGGCGCAGAAATTGACGATAAGACGTACGATAAATTAGTGCCAGAATTGCACATCAAAAACAGCGAAGATGCCAAACTCAACCAGTTAGTCGGGGCTGTTTATCAAAACATGGAAGCCAGTGACATAGATGAGGCTACTAAGTTGGAAATCCGTGAAGCCCTCAAAAAATTTGTCGGTGAAACGCGCGTGGAGAAAATATTTAGTGAACACAAGGCGAATTATTTGCCCAAAACGCACGTGCATAATTGGATTACCAGCATGAACCAAGATTTAGCAAAAAGCG
>JAITKW010000035.1 GCA_031278275.1 Candidatus Nomurabacteria bacterium
AAGCGCAATATAATCCAAAGCAAAAACTGAACTGACCAGCGGGCGATGATCATATTGCACGCGCACAACATAGGCAATCGTAAAAGCCACCAGCAATATAAAAAAGTCGGAAATGACCAAGAACAAACCAAAAAATCTTGATGTTTTACTAAACATGTTGAGATTATAACATAAAACTGTTGTTAATGCTACTTAGGGAGTTGGCGTGGCATCTTCAACAGCATCTTCGGCAACTTCTTCTTTAACTGACGAACTAAGTTTGGTAATTTCATCGGCAATATAGTTTTTGATTTTGGTGTAATCATACATGCCAGACACGCCACTTGGTATGACACAACTCGCTCCGTTGATGTTAGTTGTTTTAACCAAATAAAGTCTTTCCGCCTCGTTAGCCAAAATGATTTGTTTAATGTTGCCACTATCAAAGTTCTGCGCCAAATCAATCAGCGTGCGAATTTCTTTGGTTTTGAAATTGGTTTTGAGGTTATCACCCAAAGAATCCAGCATCGTAAACGCAGACGACACATTCAGCAGGGCTTTGTCCTCAATAATTTTCTTCTGAATGGCGACCAAAATCTTTTGTTGATTAGCTCCACGTTCAAAATCCGTGCCAATTCCGTACCCGCCAGCCGCACCACGCGACCGAGCAAGATAAAGCGCATGAATGCCGTCAAGATGGGCGGTTTCTCCGGCGCTATATTTTACATAATTACATTTATTTTTACATGTCCAGTCAAAGTTTGGGTCATAAATCGCTTTATCAAAAGTCAAATCAATCCCGCCAATAGTATCCACCAAATCTACCAAAACCTTAAAATTGATATGTACATAATATTGTACATCTAGCCCCAATATTTTGCCTGCAGTTTTTTGTAATTCATTCGCCGCCGCAGTTTCGTCATTGTCTTTGCCGAAAATACAATAATACGTTTCATTCAACTTTCCCGCCGAAGTACCAATCACACCCTTGCATTCATGCTCAACATACAAATCGCGGGGCAAACTCACCATGAAAGCATTATTTTTATCTTGATCCACCGACAACACCATGATGGAATCGGTTAATTGGCTGCCAGGGTGACCACTTCCGCTAGAATCAAATCCCTCTGTGCCAAAAATCAAGACGTTTGTCCGCCCATTTTCATCTACTGCCAACTTTTCTTTTGAAAAAAATGCCTCAACAATACTCCCCTCAAAAACTGCTGAGCTAGTTTGCAAAAACTTAGCAACAGTGAACCCAATCACCACCAACGTAAAAGCTCCAGCCGGAATTAACGTAAACGCCAAAATCTTTTTCCACAAGCGCTTGGGTTTTTTGACGCGAACTTTTTTTGTGCTGGGCTTGGGTTCTCTATGAACTTCTTCCGCCTGACCGAGATCTTTGATATGTTCCAGCTCGGCAAAAGGATCAAGGTTCTTGCGACTAGGCATTTCCATTTTTTCAGATGGCGTTTTGGCGTGTTTTTCGTTCACATCTCGCAAAACAACCTTAGTCCTTCGGGTTAGCATTCCATCAATTTGTTTCTTGTTATTAGTCATATGTCGTATAATTATAACATAAATGAATAAGTTTAAGCAGGTTTTTGAAGTTTTTTTATGGCAGGAAATAGCTTTTTTGGCTTTGGGCTTTTTAGTGTTTTTTCCATACCAACCCCTGATATATTTAGGCGCGCAGGCTGGTGCCAATTTGGAAATTAGTATATTACAGATAGGAATTGGTATATTTTGTGTATTATCTGTGGAAAAACTGTGGAAAAATCATCAAAAACTTGTGCAAAACCCAATAGTCAAACTTGGAATAGGATTCGTGCTTTGGAACATGTTGTCACTAATTTGGACACCCAATAAACTACGAGGGCTGCTAGCCACGGCCATTATTGTTGTAATTTTTACAACATTTATTTCAATCCTAACCTTAAATATGCGAAAATTATGGCAACCTTTCGTAAAAATCGTTATTATAACCGCAATCGCCTCTGGCGTAGTCGCAATTTGGCAGATTGTCGGCGACAAAATTGGCGTTTCCCCAGCTTTTACCTTACTACCCGAAAATTATCGTTCTGACTTGTTTGGCATTGCCAGACCGACCGCCTTTTTTCAAGAACCACAATTTTTCGCAAACATGTTGCTATTCCCAATTTTATATTCACTGAGCCAGATTCTCAAAGGTAATAATTTAAGAAAAAACTGGATTATAACTGGTTTTTTGATGTTGATTTTGTTCTTGACTTTGTCGCGCGGGGCGATTTTGGCACTTGGCGTGGGAATCTTGCTGCTAATCTTCATCAATTTTCAAAAAATCAAGCGGTTTTTATGGATTTTGCCGACAGTTTTGATAACAATTGTCGGTGGTTTAACATTTATCAATCCGAAAATTGCCAATCAATTATCATTAGGGCTGCTCGGCAATTCTGGATATGTTGTTGCGTCCACAGACGAAAGAATGGCGATGAACGAAATGGCGATTAAAACCATTACCAAAAATCCTTCCAATTTTCTCTTTGGCATTGGCATAGGTGGCACGGGACGTAGCTATCAAGCGGATTTCGGTTGCTTGGAATCTTGTATCAATTTCAACGAATACTTGGATTTATTTGTGGAAATAGGACTTGTCGGATTTGTGCTATTTTTTATACTAATCTTTAAGTTACTCAAATATTTATGGCGAAAAAACAAAATATTGGCAGTAATCACTATAACTTTTTTGACCCAGTGGCTATTCTTTGCAGGCTATCCTAACAGTTTGCCAAGTTTTGTTATGTTGGCGGTTTTTGGCGGTATGGTATTATATAAATATGGCAGACACGATGAAACCAACAAAAAAACAACGCGCCATTTTAGATTTCATTGAGCAGTTTTTGGCGGAAAATAAAATTAGTCCGACTTACCGCGAAATTATGGACGGGCTGGGCTACCATTCAGTGGCGACCGTTGCGGAACATATTGACAATATGGTGGCAAAAGGCTTGTTGAATAAAACCAATTTTCAAGCACGAACAATTGAATCCACCAGCAATATGAAAATGGAAGTAGATTTTGAGACGGAAATTGAAAAACAAATAGAACTTGGCAATGAAGAACAGGCAAAAATCTTGCGTGAGGCTTGGAAAATATTGAAAAAAGCGTGAGATTGATTTTGTATTGATGTTTATGTTACACTAAAGTTATTATGGTAAACGACAAATCTCTCTCTCTCTCTCTCTCTCTCTCTCTC
>JAITKW010000004.1 GCA_031278275.1 Candidatus Nomurabacteria bacterium
AACAAAGACAAGTTATACAAAAAATTGCGCGATCGCCGTGCGAGAAAAGCGGCGTTGGTGGCCGGCGCTATTGGATTTGTAGTGGGCGTGGGGACACAGGAAGTTGCGGCGTTCCTCAGTAGCAACGTGCTCGGTGGAATTGAGCACCTTGTAAACCCAAATGCCACCGGCACCAAAGGCACTTTCCTCTTTGATATTCTAAACGGCAAAGAAAATGGCGCTATGATACTGGCAGGAGCGACACGTACCCTTGAAGCTAGCGATACCATGAACAACGCAAACACTGGTGGCAACGGTGTAGTCCGACTTAGTGGCGAAAGTAGCATGGTGCAAAATGAAGACGGCACATTCTCCATTCTTGACCAACGTCAAGGCGGACAGGTGAAAATTGACGGGCTGGTGCAGGACTCAAATACTGGGCAATTCACACCAGAATCGCTCCAAAGGTTGCGGGAAAGTGGCTATCAAGTCAATGTTGACTCTAATACCGTCTTAATTGAACAAGCTCCAGCTAGCCAAACTATTACCCAGTCAGTTGACCAATACCTTGATGGAGCCAAAAACCAAGTTACCGATGTCACGCGCGCGTTTCACTTTGACAATGACTCGCCGGGGATTTATGACTATTCAGAGCTCCGATTTTACGCTGACGGTGTTGATGCCAGTGGCAATTTGTCATTTAGTGTCGGGCTAGATGGCGTCCAACCCTCTCACGGCGGTATTGCTATTGATTTGCACCAAGAAGCCGCCGCCGGACGGTTATTCGCTCAAATCATTCCATCTGGCGACCACCAAGGACAAGCTATTTTGGCGGAAATCGGCGCAAATGGCAAATTGAATGTCAGCCCTGACGGCCCGCTCGCTCAATTTTTCTCACCAGACGGCAAGACCTTGAATGCCAAGTTTTTGGAAGTTGTGCAAGTCCGCGAAGATGTCACCAAAAACGTAGTGGACGGCATCACACAGCTTACCACAACAGACGGTGGTGCCGTTGATGTCGCGCCCATCGCTACTTGGGTTGGCAAAAATTCGCTGGAAACCATCACCAGTGTCGCCGAAGTCCCTCAACCGCCAATTCCAACCGAAATCTTCCACACCAGTATCGTTGCGCCCGACTTGATTGAGCAAATCCCGACCTATATCACCGAAACTGACATGCCACCAATCATTCCCATCGTCCCCCGCCGCTCACTGCGATCCGCTGAACGCCGCACCCCCCCCCGCACCACGCCTGAAACACCGCCATACGGACATAATTATGGAGCTGAAGACCAAGACTTTGATCGCTGGCGTTACTGGGAAGAAACCCGTAACCCAATACTGAACGAAAACCCTAACGCAGAATTAAACCCAGAAGAACAATTAGATTTTTACACTAATCAACTAATTGAAAGACGTGGGGTTGAATATATCGGAGAACTGGAAGACTATGTCACAAATAACGATGCTCTGCGAAACATTGATGAAAATGTTAAATTGATCGTGTCCATACCCGTTGGTGCGGAACAAGAATCTGAAAACATCTATAACACGCTGTCTATCTATAACAAACAAACCGATTCTGGCAAAAATTCCGCTGTTGTCCTAATGAATGTTAATTACAAGGAATCCGCCTACAACGACCCCGCAAAACGCATTCTAATCGACAAAACTAAAAGCGAAATTGAAAGAGCTAAACACGACTTTCCAAACCTCAAAATTGCTTCATTTGAAAAAGTATGGCCTAACGATTGGGTTGAACAAAGAGATGGGAAGATTTATGGCGAAGTCGTGAAAGTCCTCTATGACACAGCGGCTTATGCTGCCAAAAAAGCCATTGACAACAGACAAATACCTGCCGACCATGACATGTTGATTGTTACTAACGATGCGGATTTATTGGGAATGCCGTCTACTTATTTTGATAGCTACGTCAAGGCTGAAGAAAAGAAACCCGATCAAGATGCTTTCATTGGATCTATTCGTTGGGGCGTGGAAGCTATCCGTGATTTTCCGGGCTATCACGTAGCACAAATGTTCCAACAGGCCATGAATCTCGTAGCTACCAGACGAGCTGGTGGCAAATACGTAGCCACCATCGGCCCCAATGCCGCTTTTCGTGTTTCATCTTATGCAGCAGTCGGTGGCGCTGAGGACTTAAAGTTCCAAGGCGCTGGTGCGGATTCCGAACTTGGTCGTAAAATGTTAGCCGCACGTGGTAAGTTTTTCCAGCGCGGTGGGCCTAATAATAATATTTCTTACTCAACGACCGATAATGAAGAAATTGACGGCAACCCCGAACGCCAGGTCATATCACTAGTAAACGGCGCACAAATTGACAGCGACCCAGCACGCTCGCTTGGTCAATATCGCACCGGTGGCGAACAAATTTGGATGTGGAATGGGTTTGATTCTGGTCAAACTCGTGCCGAAAAAGCGACAGAGGGCAATCTCCGTCCAGAAGACATTGAGCGTGATTTTAATGATATATCCAGACGTATCACAGCTGATATTAACGGGTATTTGAATTACTGGTATAAAGACGAGAAATTAGCAAGAACCTGTTTATCAATATTATGGTCAAATGGTGATACTGAAAAATGGCGGTTGGTCAGACGCCCTAACGGAACTTTTGACTTCAAGTTTACACCAGACGGTCTCATAGTATTAAAAGATGGACTCTTACGCGCTCGTGATACTATACCAAGCAACATTTATGGTAGACCAAATCTTAAATCAAGCGTACGCTTTGTGGAAGGTAATAGGAGATACCAAATAACGTAAACAATAAAAGGAGATATATGGATACAAATAAACTAAAAGAACTAAAAAGTAAAATATCAGAAATCATGCAGCCCATTGCACTGGAGCCAAGTGGCGACCCAGTGGTAGATTTTGATCTTTTGATGAATATTATTCGTGTTGGCAACGCTAACAATGATATTTATCAAAAAGCGTTTGATGCTGCCAGCTCTATTAAAGATCGTAGCGCTAAAATGAACGCATTGTTAGATTTAATGACAGAGATAGATATTACGCTTAACGCAGAAAGCCCAACTGAAGCACCTAGTTAAACAACCCTAGCGTTCGTCACTAAAACATGCTAGAATAAATCCTGTCGGGGCATTAGCTCAGTTGACTAGAGCGCTACATTCGCATTGTAGAGGTCGGGGGTTTAAGTCCCCCATGCTCCACCACCAAACCTCTCTTTTTATTGCCTAACTGCATTTTCGTACCGACCAGATCTTTAGAAAATACCCCAAGTAACTACTTTAGTTTACCACCAGTCATGTTAAAATATTAACATGAAACAAGTTTTCAAAATCGCAAGGCACCGATGGAGGTTATTATGGAAGATGACACTCCTAGCTTTGCTGTGCCTGACGTGCGTGTATGTTGGCATACTTGCGATACAAAAAATGCATCTTTCCAATCCCAACAAAAACGCTCCGTTCTCTGTGATTGAAAGCCAAACCACCGATGACGTGAAAACTGAAGCTATTGTTGATTGGGGAAACCTAATGATTGCAGTGCATTATCCGAGCACCCCCAATGAAAAAATCAACCAGCAACTGTCACAATACGCCAACGATTTGGTTAATCAATTCAAAAGTTCAGCCCACAAAAACGGCTATGCCAACGATGAACTTTACGTATCTTTCACAACTCATAAATCCGGCGAATTCATCATCGGCTTCAAGTTTGACATCATTGAGCGGCGCACCAACAACGCTAGCCGCAACGAAGTCCAAAAAATCAGTTTTAACTTGAAAACCGGCGACCGAGTGGTGTTTGAAGATTACTTTGACGAAAACAACCAACCCATTATCGCCCAAATACCAAACAACATCGTAACCCCAGAGGATACAGAAAATAAAAAACTCGTGGCGCTGACCTTTGATGACGGCCCACACTCCAGATGGACAAACGAGTTATTAGACGTTTTGCAAGAAGAAAACGTGCCAGCGACTTTCTTTGTTTTGGGATCAAGAGCCAGTCGCTACCCAGATCTTGTGCGCAGAGCTTTTGATTCGGGGCACCAAATCGGTAGCCACACTTTCAACCATAAAGATCTCACTAAATTGCCCCAAGGCGACATTGATTTTGAAATTGGCGAATCGGCGGCAGTAATTGAACGGATTACCGGACAAAAACCAGCTTTCACACGCCCGCCATATGGTGCCGTCAACCAAGCCGTTCAAGACACTGCGAAAACTCCACTCATTATGTGGTCGGTTGATCCTGAAGACTGGAAAAGCCAAAACATTGATCAGATTTTCACGCACGTCATGGACAACACCAAAGACGGCTCCATCGTCTTATTGCACGACATTTACGGCACGACCATTGAGGCTGTGAAAAAAATAATCCCAGAAATGCGGCAACGCAACTTCGTGTTTTTGACCGTTCAGCAACTTATGGCAGCACGTGGCAAAAACTTGGAAAATGGCTCCATTTATTACCAAGCCGCGCCTTAGTGCGTGGACAACCAATTATCAAAGCGATTTTTTAAGGTCATAAACTCATTATAAGATGATGAAAGCTCAGCTCTACTAGTCTGCCCCTTCAATTCTTGTATGCGCAAGGCGACATATTCCACTTGATAACTCATCTCAACCGCAAAACTACGATCCAAAATGGCGTTCATATTGGCTGACGCAAACGAACTATCCAGCGAAGCCCTGACCGCCTCCTCCGTGCTGATGGCGCTAGCCGTTCCAGACGCCGCTCCTTGAATTGAACCCAGCGTAGCGGGGTAGTCACGATTGAAATTAGTCAAAACGGTCTTGAGGTCGCTAGACAACGCTTTCAAATTACTGTTTTTGATTAACGCATGGTATTTTTCCACAATTCCGTTGAGATTAGTCGTTCGCGCACCAATTGAATACGCCAAACCTTTCAGCTGCATCGTTGCTTGTTGGCTCACCAAACTCATCGCTATTAGCCCAGCCACCACCACGATAATCGCACCAAAAATAATAAAAGTCTTGTGGTTCAATCCCAACCCAAACGGCAACTGTGGTTTCGCCTTACCCGTTTTCGGGTTAACCTTTTTGTTGAGCTTGCCACCAGAAATTTGGTTTAGATAATCTGCATTGTCCATACGTTTATCATACAATAAAGCTAACGCAAAAGCTACTACTTTTTGGCAAATAAGTTTTACTTTACCTATTGACAAAAGTAAAGTAATTTGATATATTCTTTACTATAGTATAAAAATAAGGAGCAATTAACTATGTCTTACATCGCAACCATATCAAGCAAGGGGCAAATCACCTTACCAAAGCCCGTCCGTGATTTATTAGCGGTTGAAGCTGGCGATAAAATAGAAATGGAAATTGAGCAAAAAACTGGCAAAGTCAAACTTGAGCGAGCTTTGACGTTGAAAGAGCGTTTCAAAAAACTGCATCTGTCATTTTCGCCAGAAATTCGTGCAAATATTCAAAAATACAAGGGAATGACGATCAACGAAATAAAAGAAGATTACGCCAAAACTCCCGAATGGCACAAGGAGATGGAAGAAAAATATGGGAAGGTATAGAGAATCGTTAGACACAAGCGTTTTATTGAGACTGGTCACAGGCAACCCGCCACAACTATATGAAAAAGCCATACAATTATTGAGCCGTCCCAATATTCAATTTGACGTGGCAGACTTAGCCATAGTTGAAATAGTATATGTACTTGAAAAAGCATTCAAGTTTGGGCGCACCGATGTCACAAACGCCCTAAATGCAATCGTGAACCTGCCCAACATCAACTGCAACCGTGAACTTTTCCGCCTAGCCTTGCTCGCCTATCTGACCCGCCCAAAATTATCATTCGTGGATTGTTGCCTCACCGAATACACTCGCCTCAACCAAGCCGAGTCGCTGTGGACATTTGACAAAAAACTCGCTACGCAATCTGACATCGCCAAAGAGCCTTAGGCGCAGCCACCCGCGAGAACTGGCGTTTTCGCCCTTAAGTCCCACCTTGGCTCTCATCTCCTCTTAAATGTGATAGAATATAATTATGCAAGATGCCAAAGAGGAGGTCAGAAGTCGGTTGTCGGTTGAAGATGTGATTGGGCAATATCTTGAGCTGAAACGTGCGGGGCGCAATTTGAAAGCGCTCAGCCCATTCACCAACGAAAAAACGCCGAGTTTCATGGTCAGCCCCGAAAGGGGCGTGTGGCACGATTATTCTTCCGGCAAGGGCGGCGATATTTTTTCGTTTATTATGGAAGTTGAGGGCATGAGCTTCCGCGAGGCGTTGGAACACTTGGCGAACAAAGCGGGGGTAGACTTAAAGCTATACAATTTCCGCACTAACGAAACGTCCGCCAAAAAACGCAAACAATTGTTGGCGGTGTTGGAACTCGCCGAAAAATATTACCGTTTCGCCTTGACGAAAAATCCTGCAATCATGGAGTACGTGTTTTACAAGCGCGGACTAACTCGAAAAACCGTGACAGATTTTCGGATTGGCTACGCCCCCAACTCTGGCAAAGCGCTCTCCGACTTTTTGAAAAAACGCGGTTGCCTTGAAGCAGAAATTGAAGCAGCGGGGTTATACAACCGTTTCAAAAGCGACTTATTCAAAGCGCGCGTAATGATTCCATTGATGGACAGCGGTGGCGCAACAATCGGTTTCACGGGCAGAATTGTCAATGACGCAGACAAAAACGCCCCCAAATACCTCAATTCCCCGCAAACTTTCGTGTATGACAAAAGTCGCCACGTGTTTGGACTCAGCCAAGCCAAAGAATCCATCCGAAAATCCGGTTTTGTGGTTATCGTGGAGGGCAACATGGACGTAATTTCATCGCACCAAGCTGGCGTATGCGAGGCCGTAGCCACCGCCGGCACCGCCATGACAGAGGAACACTTGAAAACCTTGTCGCGCTGGACAACAGATTTACGCTTGGCGTATGATGGCGATGACGCAGGCATTCGGGCGGCAGAAAGGGCGGTCGGTATTGCCAGTAAACTTGGCATCAATTTGTCGATTATCGCCGATTATGGTGCCAAAGACCCTGATGAGTTAATCCAAAAAGACCCGAAGTTATGGCAAGCCGCCGTGAATAAAAAACAGTCGGCAATGGAGTGGGTGCTCGCGCAATATGAAGCCAAATTGGATTTATCAACTGGCGCAGGGAAACGAGAATACAGCTCTAAGGCGCTGGAGTTAATCAATAACATCGTGGACGAAGTGGAAAGGGCGGAATATGAACGAAAATTGGCGGAAAAATTGAAATTGTCGGAGGAAGCTGTGAAAAACAAATCCCAAACCATGCTCAATCAGTTAGCCGCCAAATCTCGCCCAAAAAAAATCATGAAAATCACCGAAAATAGCGAGATTCAATCCGCTGCAAGCTTGGTTTTGGACACAATTTTGGGGATTTATTTATGGCAAAATGGCTTATCAACCGATTGGTTGAAAAACTTGGAGTTCAAATCAAAAATCAAGGCAAAAATTGCATACGCCTTGTTAAATGGGCAGACACTTGACAAGAATGATAGTGATGTTTATACTACTGCACAGGTATTAAGCCTACGAGCAGAGGGAAGATACTCCGTCTTGGAAAATATTGATTTTGAGCAAGAACTGGAGTCCCTGCTAAAAGAAGTAGAGAAAAATAAACTCAAGGAACAGATTAACGAATTGTCTAATTCAATTCGGGAGGCTGACGAGTCAGATAATTTGGAGTTGGTGGCTGGGCTACAAAAACAAAAAATGGCATTGGCAAAACAATTAGAAACGTTAAATAAGGAATAAAATGGACGATAAAGACGATTTGTTACTTGAAGATATTAGCGGTGAAGATGTAGACCCGTCAGAGCTGGAAGAAATCCCAGAAGAAGAGTTGCAACTTTCAATTGAAGCTGACATCAATGAAGTATCAGATGACTCCGTAAAATTATATCTACATGAAATTGGTAAAATCCCTTTACTCAGCGGTGAAGAAGAATATAAGTTGGCAAAAAAGATTTTGAAAGGCGACAAAAAGGCGAAAGACAAGATGGTGGAATCCAATATGCGTCTTGTGGTATCAATTGCCAAGCGGTATTCAGGGCGTGGCTTGGACTTTTTGGACTTAATCCAAGAGGGCAATACGGGATTGCTCCGAGCGGTGGACAAGTTTGACCCAGAAAAGGGTTTCAAGTTCTCAACTTATGCCACATGGTGGATTCGCCAAGCCATTACGCGGGCAATTGCCGACCAAGCTCGTACTATCCGGATTCCGGTGCATATGGTGGAAACCATCAACAAATTGCTCCGCACCCAACGGCGTATGACCCAAGAATTAAACCGCGAACCGACCATTGATGAACTAGCCGAAGAGCTGGACATAGAACCGTCAAAAGTTGAACATGTAATGAAAATCAAGCAAGATGTAGTATCTTTGGACGCGGCAATTGGCAAAGACAGCGATGACGATGATTCGGTAATTGGCGATTTCATTGAGGACGAAGCCCAAACCTCGCCAGAAGAAGCGGCATCCGTCCAGCTCTTAAAAGAACAAATCCAAGCCGTGCTTTCAACTCTCAGCGAACGTGAACAAAAAATCATTCGCATGCGTTTTGGCATTGGCGGCGGTCGTAGCCACACTTTGGAAGAAGTTGGTGCAGAGTTTTCGGTGACGCGCGAGCGCATTCGCCAAATTGAAGCCAAAGCTTTGGCAAAATTACGCAAAAACCGCGACACAAAAAAATTGCACGAATACCTCAAATAACGGGTTAATATCCCGCATTATTTCGTTGGAAAAATGTCAAAGTTTCTCGGGTCGGCGGGTTTGGCACCGTTTTTGATTTGGAAATAAGCACTGGCGGCAACCATCACAGCGTTGTCCGTGCAAAGCTCCGGTTTTGGGAAATAAACCGGCGTGTTTTTGACACGTTTTGTGACTTCCTCGCGCAATTTTTGGTTGGCAGAAACCCCGCCCGCTAGCACCACCGTTTTGGGGCAAAGATTCTTTTCGGCTATCAGCAATTCATTCACCAAAACCGCAACCGCCGTTTTTTGAAAACTGGCAGCAAAATCCCGTTTTTGTTTTTGGCTAAGACGCTTCGCAATTTCAGTGGATGGAAACGAAAAATCTTGTCCAATCGCTTTTTGCGTAGCGCGAAGTAGCGCCGTTTTCAACCCCGAAAACGAAAAGTCATACGGTGTGCTTAATTTCGGTTTGGGTAATTCATAAGCATTTTCATCACCCAACTTGGCGGCTTTCGCAACAGATGGCCCGCCCGGATAAGGCAACCCCAAAATCTTGGCGACTTTGTCAAAACATTCACCCGCCGCATCATCTTTTGTGCTGCCAACCATTCGGAAATCCGTATGGTCTTTTATAAAAATCAGCTCCGTATGCCCGCCCGAAACCACCAAAGCCAAAATCGGAAATTGCAAATGCGGGTTGTCAATAAAATTGGCATAAATATGCGCCCGAATATGATGAACCGGATAAAGTGGCTTGTTTTTGAGCAAAGCTAACGTCCGCGCCGTCAAAGTCCCAACCATCAGCGAGCCAATCAGCCCCGGCGCATAAGTCACAGCAATCGCATCAATTTCATTCCAATCGCTCACCGCTTCATCAATCACCGCATTCACCACTTCAATATGACTCCTCGCCGCCACCTCTGGCACCACACCGCCGTATTTTTTATGAATGTCAATTTGAGAATTGACAACACTGGAAATAACCCGCATGCCGTCACAAACCGCCGCCGCTGTTTCGTCACAAGAACTTTCAATCCCTAAAATCCGCATAGCCCTAAGTATACCAACGTTGACTTTTCCGGTCAAGTGTGGTGCGGCGAGTCCTTACGGCAAGATTTACAACACCTTGAAGTCGCTCCTTATCTGTGTTAAAATCAAAAAGTAGGAGTTTTATGATTTTATATCTCGACACTTCGGGCAAAACCGCCAAAGTTTGGCTTGATGAAAATTACGCCGAGTTCGCGCTTGATCGGAACATGGCGAAAGAACTTTTGGGAAAAATTGATGCTTTTTTAGAACAACATCACAGCACATGGCACCAACTCACGGGCTTAGCTTTGATGAAAGGCGCGGGCAGTTTTACTGGTCTTCGCATTGGTGCTAGCATTTTGAATGCGGTGGCTAGTAGCGAAAAAATCCCCATTGTTGGCGAAAAAACCACCGCTAATGTCAATGACGATGGCGGCGAAAAGTGGCGAATGGCGGCGAAAAAACGCCTGCTTGAAGGACATAACGACAAGATTGTCGTGCCATTTTATCAAAAAGAAGCAAATATTACGCAACCAAAACGATGATTTTATAGTAAAATAGTAAATATATGAAAAAAAGCTCGATTATGATTGGCAAGTTTGTGCGCCGTGTGGCGCGGTTGAAGGGCGATGGGTCGGCTTTGCCAGGTTTGGTTATTGAGAAAATTGACCGCAATTTTTTGCGCGACTGTCTTAAAAGTTTGCCAAAGGGCGTGGTGGTGGTTTCGGGGACGAATGGCAAAACCACGACCACCAAAATCATCGTGGAACTTTTGCAAAGTCAAGGGCTGAAGGTTTTTACCAATCGTTCCGGTAGCAATTTTGTGCGCGGGGTAATTGCGGCGATTTTGGAAAATATTAGCCCCAGTGGCAAGTTTGATTTTGATATTGCGGTTTTGGAGCTGGACGAGGCGCATGCGGTACGGTTTGTGAAAGTGGTGCAACCGAAATATGCGGTACTTTTGAATGTCATGCGCGACCAATTGGATAGGTTCGGCGAAATTGACACTACGGCAAAATTGTTGGCGCAAATTGCCGAAAAAACGACTGACAAAATCGTGATAAATCGCGAAGACAAACGCTTGAAAAAAATCAAAAGCGCCGCTTTGGTTAAATATTTTGGCTTATCCAACAAATTATTAAGTGAGTTTCCGGAAGATGATGCCATGTTTTCGGAACATCATTTTCGCGTTTCCGGCAAAAGCCCGAAGGCCGATGTTGTTTTCGCCGACTTCAAAAAAGACACTGCCATTTATGAGATTGACGGCGAAAAATATGAAGTTAATTTGAAGTTGGACGGCGTTTATAATTTTTATAATGCGGCGGGCGCGCTCCTTATGGTGCGTGAAATCTTGCCAAAAAGCAATCCCAGCGATTTAATTAAAGCTTTGGGCGACGTGGAATCGGCGTTTGGGCGGGGCGAAATCATGAATATTCACGGCGAAAAAGTGCAACTTTTGTTGGTCAAAAACCCCAGCGGATTTCAACTTTCGCTCAAATCTTTTGGCAAGCGTAATTACAAAACCATGATTGCAATCAACGATCAGTACGCAGACGGGCGCGACATGAGTTGGCTGTGGAATGTGGATTTTCGGACTTTGAAAAATGTGGACGTGGTAAGTGGCGTGCGAGCTTTTGACATGGCGCTCAGGTTAAAATATGACGAGGTGCGTTTTGATAAAGTTGAAGAAGATTTGACTTTGGCAACGGAAAAACTGATGAAACTAAAGGGAAAAAAACAGATTTTTTGCACTTATACCGCCATGCTGGAAATTCGCAAAATCCTAAACGGGAGGAGCTTGGAATGAATAATGCCAAAAAATCCTTGACCATCTTGCATTTGTATCCACGAGAAATGAACCTTTACGGCGATCACGGCAATATTTTGGCTTTGCAAAAACGTTGCCATTGGCGAGGTATCAAAACCACCGTGTTTGAATACGAACCGCAAAAAAAACTGCCCAAAGAAATTGATATTATTTTTGGCGGTGGCGGGCAAGATTCTGGGCAATCCGTCATTCAAGACGACTTTTTGAAACTTGGCGAAAAATTGAAAAAGTTGGTGGAAGACGGCGTGCCAACGCTGGTCGTTTGTGGGCTATACCAATTGTTCGGTAATTTTTTCAAAACTTTGGACGGCGAAATTATCAAAGGTATTTCGGTGTTTAATGTCAAAACTTTGGGGGGAAATGAGCGGCTGATTGGCAACGTGGTGGTTGAAAGCAGCCAGTTTGGCAAAATTGTCGGCTACGAAAATCACAGCGGGCGGACTTTTTTTGAAGTGGATTTGCAGCCGCTGGGCGATGTGAAAAAAGGCGCGGGCAATAACGGCGAAGATTTTGAAGAGGGCGTGCGCTACAAAAACGCCATTGGTACTTATTTGCACGGCCCAATCTTGCCCAAAAACCCAAAAATTGCGGATTTTTTGATTGAAACCGCCCTCACGCGCAAATACGGCATGACAAAATTATCAAAATTGAATGACGACTTGGAAAAACAAGCCCATTTATCATCATCTTCCCGTCCAAGATAATTTGTGTTACAATTCATTTATGTTTATTTTATTGATTTTAATTTACGTGCTGATTGTGACGATTAGGATAATTCAGCCAGTGCATACGCGACTGGGGCGGTTTGGCTTAAAACAGCGCGCCGAAGACGGCGACAAAAGTGCCGCCAAGATTTTGGAGCGCGAACAACTTTTGCCTTTGATAATCATTTTGCGTAATTTTTTGATTTTGATTTTCGGGTCGCTATTCCTCGCTGTCGCCATCACCAAATATTCACTTTGGACGGGCATTTTATTGACAATGTTTATGGTTATCAGTATCGTGCCGCTTGCCAGAATCAAGGCGCTTAGCAATCTCATCATGCCACATTATCAAAAACGCGAGGCCAAAATCTTGAAGTTCGTGGCGAAGTTGGCAGTAGTTTTGAAATTTTTTCGCACTGTCTCAACGGAGCTCGCCACCAAAAATGTGGAGTCCAAAGAAGAGTTAATGCACATCATCGCCACCGCCAACGCCGAAATTATCACCGAAGACGAAAAGAAAATCATCACGGCAGCGTTGCAGTTTAGCGATGGAGTTGTGGCGGACATTATGACACCCGTTGACAAAATAATTTTCGTGGAGAACAGGGAAGTGCTGGGGCCTGTGGTTTTGGACAAGTTGGGCCGGACTGGCTTTCAGCGGTTTCCAGTTTTTGACAAAGACCCGAACCATATT
>JAITKW010000063.1 GCA_031278275.1 Candidatus Nomurabacteria bacterium
AGTCTTCTTTGTGCTTGGCGTGAACTTCGTTCAGCCGTGGACGGGCGACACCAGAGGCGTTAGCGGTTTAGGATTAGCCAGCCCGAGAGAAATCTCCATGTCTTTTGACACTGAATATATCAACATCAGCCTGGATCGCACCATCAACCCCACCCCCATCAATTCCACTTCGCATACGGTGCACGTTTCAACTAATAATCCTACGGGTTATAACTTGCGATTTATCGCAGACTGGAGATATGGTTATGATTACTACCTTAGTGATTATTGTACGGATTATGCTGACTGCGGTCACGCTCCTCAATGGTATGGGTCTTATTTATTCCCCTCACAAGCCTTCCTTGAGGACGAGGAGGGCGATGTTGACTATGACAATCACTCTGAATATATTGATATGATTTACGATGGACAACTTACGGATTATATTCTTCCAGCTAATGGATGGTTGGACGAGCCTAAAGCTCTGGGCGATAACACGTGGGGCTACGCCATCCCTGGCGTAGATGGTTTTGACAATACATACGCCAAGCCAGTTCCAAGTGTGAGCAGCCTTTGGGCGGCAGTGCCAAGTGCTAGTCTCACGTGGTGGGAGTATATTAAAACCACTGACACCTCCACTGAAGACGACCCCACGACCATTTATTACGCTGCCAAAGCCGGCTCCTCACTTCCAGATGGTGATTATGCTCAACAAGTTGTTTATGAAGCTTATACAAATACTGACACCACCATCCCTGCCCCCACCATTGAATCTGTCACGCCAAGCGTAATACCCGCCAACACTAGTGGCATTACCATTGAAATCGTAGGCACCAACTTCACCAAAAACAACCAATCCGCCACCACAGACGTCTCAGTCTATGGCTACTCTTGCCTGAATGTGTCCATTTCTTCAAACACTCCCACCACCGGCAAGGACACTATTTATTGCACCCTGCAACCTCTCACCAGCACTGGCACCAAATATGTTTATGTCGAAACATGGAGAGATGACGTGTCAAAAACTATTTTCGTTTATGGGTCATCTCTACAACTGTTCACGTCCAGCCATTGCGCTGCTCTTGGCTCTGGTACCGCCGTTGACTTGTTGGACACAAGAGACAACAAGACTTACCGTGTCCGTAAAATGGCTGACGGCAAATGTTGGATGATTGACAATTTGGCGTTTGACTTGGCCAACTCTAAAGCTCCAGTTTACAGCCCTGCTGCAGGCCTTGTTTCTGGCACTGACCCCAGCGTGGACACTCAAGCTCAATATTTTCTCAATTCCGACCACAGCACGACCGCCGGGGATATTACTTATCTTTACAACTGGTGTGCGGCAATGGGGGATACCAGCACGAACTGTACTACTACCAAAAATTACACCTCTTTGCAACCCGTAGCTCCGCAACAAGGCATTTGCCCCACCGGTTGGCGACTGCCAAGAGGCGGGACTGAGGCCACCACATCGGGCGATGCCGGCACCACCGCCAACGAGTTCGCCATTTTGGATATTGCGTTTGGCGGCACGGGGCAAGCACAAACCTTTGCCGATACTTTCTATGATTGGCTTAGTAGCTCCAGCTGGAACGGAGTATATAGCGGAAGATATAATAATAGTGCTAACATCTTTAACAACGGGTATTCAAACGACAGTCTTAATGGACATTTCGGTGTTTGGTTGAGCTCTAACTCTAACGCGAATGCGCCGACTACTTACGATAGCCTTACATTGGACAGTTGGTTTTATGATGATTATGAGAACGTGTATTTCTCCACCTATCCTTATGCTATAAATACTCGCGAAAAACAATCAGCCGGAGCCGTGCGCTGCGTCCTTCAAGGTGCAACGCCTTACATCAACACCGTCAGCAGTGGGGGCGTGAGTCCAAACACAGGCCCCATCACGGGTGGCACCCAAATCACTATCAAAGGCTCCGGTTTCAAAAGCGCCTTTGGCGGCAATCAAGTCACCAACGTCACCGTTGGGGGTGCTGAATGCACCGCAGTCACTGTCATCAGCGCCACCAGCCTCACTTGTATCACGCCCTCCTCCGCCAACACTGGCATAGTGTCTGTTTCGGTCACTACGGTTGATGGCACCTATACCAGAACCAACGCCTTCACCTATCAAGTTACCATGCAAAGCTTCACCGCCGCCCAATGCACCGCTTTGAGCACTAACGCTTCTCTTAATGCCACAGACACCAGAGATGGCAAGATTTATAAAATCCGTAAAATGGCTGATGGCAAATGTTGGATGATTGACAATTTGGCGTTTGATTTGGCCAACTCTGCAGCTCCAGCTTACAGCCCTGCTGCACACCTTATTTCTGGCACTGACGGCACTGACCCCAGCGTGGACACTCAAGCTCAATATTTTGCCCATCCCTACTATGACACGGCCGCTGGGGATGCTATTTATCTTTACAACTGGTGTGCGGCAATGGGGGACACCAGTGCGGACTGTGCGACCACCTTGGCTTACGCAGCCAATCAGCCCTCAGGCTCGGTGCAAGGCATTTGCCCCACCGGTTGGCGACTGCCAAGAGGCGGGGATGAGGCCACCACATCGGGTGACGCCGGCACCACCACCAACGAGTTCGCCATTTTGGATATTGCGCTAGGCGGCAAAGGGCAAACTGGATATAATGGGGGGTATCAGGAGGGCGATAGCGCTTCTTATTGGCAATGGCTTGATTATTGGTTTAGTTATAGTCACGTTGGTAGCGGAATGTATAGTAACGGTCTTACTACGAGTGGCGAAGAACTCTATAGCTATTTTGGCGCTTGGTTAAGCTCTAGTGCTTTTGGTAATCTTGTTATATTTGAGATATATTGGGACGACCCTCTTATAGGCTTTGGTTATAATAATACACTCTTAAACTTACCAATTAGCGCAAAAAGCACAGCCGGAGCCGTGCGCTGCGTCCTCCAATAAGAGTGCTTAAACTTATCAAAAATCTAATCTTTAACTCAAAAACCCGCTGTTTTGCCCGTGGTGTGCTACAATATTCCTATGGATTTTTGGCACAAATTGAAAAAACCGTATTTTGTCTTAGCCCCGATGGAGGGCGTGACGGACATCGTTTTTCGCGAAGTGGTGGAAAAAGCCACCCGCCCAGATGTTTTTTTCACCGAGTTCACCAATGTTTCCAGTTTCGCCAGTGAAAAAGGGCGACCGAGCGCCATCAGCCGTTTGGAGTTTACCAAAAAAGAGCAACCCATCGTGGCGCAAATCTGGGGCAAAAAACCCGAACATTTCGCCATCACCGCCCAAGGTGTCAAAAACATGAAACACAAAGCCATTGACATCAACATGGGCTGCCCCGATCGCAAAGTCGTCAGGAGTGGCGGCGGTGCCAACCTGATCCGCCACCCCAAACTCGCCGCCAAAATCATCGCCGCCACCAAAACCGCCGACCTGCCCGTGAGCGTCAAAACCCGCATCGGTTATTCCCGAATTGACGAGTGGCGCGATTGGTTGACTTTCTTGCTGGAGCAAGATTTGTCAGCCATCACCGTACACCTGCGCACCAAAAAAGAAATGAGCAAAGTTCCCGCGCACTTCGTCTTGATTCCAGAAATACTTTCCTTACGCGACAAACTGTCGCCACAGACCGCCATTATTATCAACGGTGATATTAAAACCAGAGTCAGTGGCGAAAAATTAGCGAAAAAGTTTGACATTGACGGGATTATGATTGGGCGTGGCATTTTTGAAAACCCGTTTTGCTTTGAAAAAAAGTCAAAAGTCCACAGCCAAGACGAATATTTAGGACTCTTGAAATCTCATTTAGATATTTTTGAAAAATACGTCCAAAAACGCACGTCCGACCCCTCGCTTAAAGCGCCCAAGTTTGACCCTTTGAAGCGTTTTTTCAAGATATACGTTCGCGATTTTTCGGATTCTTCAAAAATCCGTGCTAAAATGATGCGTAGGAAATCAGTGCAAGAAATCCGTGAAATATTGGAGGAATTATGAACCAAAAAGTCATCGTTTATTCAACTTCGTGGTGCGAATACTGTCATGCTTTGATGGACTGGCTTGACCAAATCCATGTGGCATACGAAGAAAAAAATGCCGAAACTGCGGAAAATCAAGCTTTTTTGAAACAAAAATTGGGGGACGATTTTGATGGCGTGCCTGTAGTTCTTCTTGGCGACATCATTATCAATGGCTTTGACCGCCCGAAAATCATCAAAGCGCTGAAAAAAGTGGGGCTGAAATGACCGAAACCGTTAGTTTTTTTGAAAAAATCTTGAAATTGCCCAACTCCACCGTCCATTATTGGCAAAATCACTACGATCCGGATAGGCCCACCCTCTTGATGGTGCACGGTTATCGTGGCGAACATCACGGCATGCTTTTGATTGCTGACCGATTGAAACTTTATTTTAATATTATCATTCCCGACCTGCCAGGTTTTGGCAAAAGCAGCGAGTTTCATGGCGGACCGCACGGGCTGGATAATTATTCCGATTTTCTGAAAACATTTATTGAACGACTCAAATTGCACAAAAAGCCAATTATAGTCGGTCATTCTTTCGGCACGATTGTGTCTTCCAAGTTTGAGATGGATTTTCCGCAACTCACGGACAAAAAATTGGTTTTATTGAGCCCAATCGCCAGCCGTCCTTTGAAAAAACGTACTTGGCGGATTGCTAACTTTTTCGCCAACAAGTTTTTGAAATTGCCAGACGCTTGGGCGGATAAAATCACACGCTCTAATTTCGTGTCCGATGCCATCACCCGAAAAATGACCAAAACCAAAAACAAAAATATCAAAAAAATGATTAGGGCCGAGCATCGCAAATATTTTTCAACTTTTTCTTCAAACAAAGTCATGATTGAAAGTGGCATGGCAAGTTATACTTTTTCGGTGGGAGAATTCGCCGAGTACATCAACAAAAAAGTGCTTTTGATTGCCGGAGATGGTGACGAATTGGCGCAGTTGGACAAAGTGAAAGCTTTAATGGAAAAGTTTCCCCATCACCCAAAACTCATTATCAAAAAACGCGCTGGACACTTGATTCATTACGAATGCCCCGAAACGGTCGCTAGCGACATCAGGGATTTTTTGCTGTAAGCTTTTGGCGTGTTGCTCACTCACGAAGAAAGTAGGCGGGAAAAAACCGCCTAAAAAGCGCCCGCCACTACCCGAAAACCAAGGTGGTAGTAGCCAGGGCCGCTGTAGCTGCTGGACGTGAACACCCCAGCGTA